>CAZRNJ010000001.1:0-42230 GCA_964601385.1 uncultured Bacteroidales bacterium
TTGGTTTGGTGTCTCGTTTTGTCGAGTGACGATTTTTTTTTCAGGTTTGCTGTAACCGCCTTGGTGAGATTAACTCCTGTTTGATTGGCTATGCAAACAAGAACAAAAAGTACATCGGCCAGTTCGTCGCCGAGGTCATTGGCCTTGTCGCTTTTTTTGGATGATTGTTCACCATACCTGCGGGCCACAACACGCGCTACTTCGCCTACCTCTTCGGTTAGCAGTGCCATATTGGTCAGTTCGTTGAAATAGCGGATGCCATATTTTTTTATCCAATCATCAATGGTGATTTGTAATTGATCAAGTGTCATGTTTATTCTTTATTTTTTGTGTCTATTAAAATAGTTACCGGGCCGTCGTTTATAAGCGATACTAACATCATAGCGCCAAAAATACCTGTTTTTATCGGTTTGCCGCAATCATGAGCAAGTTGATCCACAAATTTATTATACAGAGGGATGGCTGTTTCCGGTTTGGCCGCCCGGATGTACGATGGGCGGTTTCCTTTTTTTGTACTTGCGTGCAGCGTGAACTGGCTTACTACAAGAATCTCACCCTGCACATCGGTCACCGAAAGATTCATGATCTGGTTTGTGTCGTTAAAAATGCGGATGCGTGCAATTTTGCCCGACAGCCATTCAACATCATTAATTGTGTCGGCATCTTCGATTCCCAGAAAGACAAGCAAGCCATGGGCGATCGTTGCCTTTTTTACGTTGTTAATGCTCACCGATGCTTCGGATACCCGCTGAATAACAGCTCTCATACCAGATTAATGTGTGCGTAACAGATTACCTTCAACATCGTACTGATGTATTTTCCCGTCAAAGGAAAATTTATGAAGTAAAGGAATAATCTCCTCGGCTTTGCCTACAACAATGATGTAGCACTGACCGGGAAGAATGATGCGGCGTGCTGCTGCCATTACATCGCCGGAATTAATTTTTTCAAGTTGTGAAAGGTATTTAATAAAATAATCGTCGGGTAGCTGATAGATATGCTTCTTTATTGCAAAACGCGCAACTGTCTCTGGGGACTCAAGCGATAAGGCGAAACTGCCGGCGAGATTATTTTTTACTAGTTGAAGTTCAAATTCGGGAGTTGCCTGCTCAATAATTCTGTTCATCTCGCTGAGTATTTCATGGATGGCGCTGTCGGTAACTGAATTGCGTACGCTGGCATAGGCCTCAAAATAACCGCATAGCGGGTCGTATTGCAGATTTGAATATGATCCATAAGTAAATCCGTGCGTTTCACGCAGATTAAGAAACAGGCGATTGCTGCTCCCTCCTAAAATTGTGTTTGCAACAAGTCCTGGAAAATAATCTGTCTGGCCGATTTTAAAATCAATAGGATAGCAAACTTTTATTACGGATTGAACTGCATCGGGTCGGTCAATAACGATAATCTGTCGCTTGCTGGGTGGCCGGGGTTGATTATAGGTGTGGTTTTGTTGGATTCCGGCTTCCCATTTTTCAAAATACTTCGATACAAGTTGTTCGGCTTCAGCAAGGGTTATGTCGCCTACTATGGCCAGATGGATATTTTGTGGGCGAATATAGGTATTATAGTAATTGATACATTGATCAAGGGTGATGTTTGCCAGGGTGTATTCTTGTTCAAGTTCACCATACGGATGCTCTTTTCCAAATATGATTGCTTTCATGATGCGCGAAGCAATAAAATCCGGATCGTTGAGCTTAGCAAGCAACGCAGCTATATTCCGTTGTTTGATTTTATCCAGTTCTTCGTTAGTGAAAACAGCATTGATGAGGATGTCGGAAAGAAGTGCGAGCAATTTTTCGTTATGTTTACGCAGGGTCGAAGCATATATCTCATTCTCGTTAACCGAGAGTGTAGAGCCAATAAAGTCAACGGCAATGTCAATCTCATCTTTGCTTAAGGTTTTGGTGGCAGTGCCTAATAATTGATAGGTGTACGAGCGCATTCCGGCATATTCTTTTTCGATTACCGGATCGTGGTATACGAAAAACGAATAGGTAATAACCGGCAGTTTATGATTCTCAACAAGATAAACTCTCATCCCGTTTTGCAGCGTGAAAGTATTGGTTTTTCCTATTTGTAAATCCGGCGCCGGTTTTGATCGTGGCTTTTTTGAACGGTCGGTCTGACTTTCTGTTTGCTGGATACAGATAAATATAAGCCCAAATAAGATGAATGTTTTAAACGGATTTTTCATTTCGGATTATTCGTAATTGGCAGATTTTTTATTTTTCGACAAATAATACAATACTACTCTGTTTTTTTTCTGAAGATATTTTGCAGCCGCCTGCCGGATTTGCTGACGGCTTACTTTACGGTAATTATGGATTTCGGTATTTATCAGATTAGTATTTTTATAAAGAGTGTAATAGGTTGAAAGTTTGATGGCCAGATTTTCGAGGGTTGAATTTCCTGAGTAGTAATCGCTTTCGGCCTTATTTAGCAGTTTAAGGTGTTCGGTTTCGGTGATATCATTATTTATAATTTTTTCGATTTCCTGGTCTAATGCATTTTTTACCTGACTGATCGAGCTTTCCATATTCGGTAAGCCATAAATAATCAGCAAGCCGGTGTCTTCAAGCGCATATTGATATGAAGAGACCTCGAGAGCGATCTGTTGTTTGTCCATGATATTTTTATATAAACGGGAACTTTTACCGTCCGACAGCAGTTTCTGAATCATGCTAACTGCATAATAATCAGCACCACCGGCCGGAGGTACGTGATAAGCAAAAAATACGGCAGGTACGTTAATATTATCATAAACCGTATCAATGGTTTCATCATTTTTAGGTGGTTCAAAAATTTTTATATAGGATGGAGGTTTTGGGCCGGGAGGTATTTCATCAAAATATTTCTTTACCAATAACATGGTCTCTTCAATCTGTATATCCCCGCAAATCGTAAGCACAGCATTTCGCGGCGTGTACCAATAGGTATAGAATTGCATAAATTCGCTGATTGTGGCCATATCAATATATTGTACTTCACCGATGGGTACCCAGCGATAAGGATGCGCAGTGAAGGCCGATGAAAATATCTTTTCAAGGAACGAACCATAGGGTTGATTTTCGTAATAGGTTTTTCGTTCTTCTTTGATGATTTTTCGTTGGGTCTCAACGCCTATGCTGTCAATTTTCAGGTGCAGCATTCGTTCCGACTCCATCCACAAACCCATCTCCAGATGATTGGATGGTAATGTTTCGAAATACGTTGTCCGGTCGAACGTTGTGAAGGCATTACATTTGCCGCCGGCAAACTGGATAAACCGGAGGTAATCGCCTCTGGCGATATTTTTGCTGCCTTCGAACATCAGATGTTCGAAAAAATGTGCAAATCCATTCCGGTCAGGATTTTCGTTTTTTGACCCGACGTGATACATAACATTAATGGCAACAACAGGTACCGAATGGTCTTGCTGGAGTATAACATGCAATCCGTTCGAAAGGTTATACTCGGTAAATACGATTCTGTTGTCGGTCGTAAAACCGGTTAAACCCAAAACCAGTATTAAGATAATATGTCTTATTATCTTCATATTTAAACATAAAAGTAGCATTTTTTATATTATTCAGGGTATTATGGTCAATTATTATATTTTGTACTTTTGTGTTTTTATTTAATAATGATGGAACAATCGCCGGAAATATTAGCAGCAGATACACTTGTTCCACAATCGGATACCGCGAGACAACAGAATAGTATCAGCAGAAGTATGCCGGCTATCTCTGAAAGAGTTGTACGAGGAATGATTAAAACAACTACCTCAGGGGATACAGATACTATTAGGTGGCTCATGAAGAAGGAACCTTCTGCGCCTGTTCTGATTCAGTTGCAAGATAGCGCAGGATATAAGAATCGGGATCACATAATATCATCATTACAGGTTGTGCCGGTCGAAAAACAACAACTATCCAATGACTGGCTTCTTGCTGTCGTCCTTTTATCGGTGTGTGTATTTACGATACTTATTACCGGTTTTAGACGGTATGTAATAACCACATTTCAAAGTGTGTTCGATAAGAATTTGGCAACAAAACAATTTAATAACAGGAATATTATCCAGCAGCGAACTTTTATGTTATTGAATTTTTTGTTTTATCTGAACACTGCCATTTTTGTTACACAGATTTTTATATTCACTCATTACAAACCCATACAAACTGAATACACTATTATTTGTGTTGCCGTTGGGCTTATACTTTTCTCGTATTATTTAATCAAGCAATTTTCGGCCAGAGTGGTCGGTTTTTTATTTAACACCGATCAGTTTTTTTTGGAATATCAATATAACATATTGTTAATTAATAAGATAATAGGTGTTTTTTTGCTGCCTTTCATTATAATTATTCCATTTACAGATATAATTATCAGCAAAACAGTTATTTATACAGGTTTGGTGGGCATCATTTTTTTTATTATTGTACGAATTTATATGGGTTTTGTAATATTTGTCGAGAAAAGATTACCTCTGTTTTATACATTTTTGTACCTTTGCATATTCGAAATATTACCCGTACTGATTATTATTAAAGTGGCGAGGATATATTTATAAAGTTGATTATTAGTTAATTGGCTTATAATAATACAATACCTTGAAGATAAAAAAAATACTTATATCGCAGCCAAAACCCGAAAACGAGAAGTCGCCGTATATTGATTTGGCATTGCGTAATAATGTTTGCGTTGAGTTCCGGCCATTCACCGAAGTATCGGGTGTTTCGGGCAAAGAGTTTAGAACTACGCGTATTGATATCCTTAAGCATACTGCAGTGATTTTCACAAGTAAAACGGCTGTTGATCATTTTTTCCGTATCTGTGAAGAGATCAGAATTTGTGTGCCCGAAACCATGAAATATTTCTGTGTTACGGAATCTATTGCGTTGTATCTTCAGAAGTATATTATTTATCGCAAACGGAAAATATTTTTTGGAAAGAATGATTTTACGGATATGATTGATATTCTTAAGAAACATTCAGGCGAATGTTTCTTATTGCCATCATCGGATTCGAGTAAAAAGGATAACTATAAATTATTAGAAAAGAATAAAATTAATTATACCAGGGCCATACTATATCATAATGTTACTTCAAATTTAACAGATCTGACCAGCGATTTTGATATGTTTGTTTTTTTTAGCCCGAGTGGAGTTAAAGCCCTTTTTGATAATTTCCCACGGTTTAAACAAAATGGTATCCGTATAGCATCTTTTGGCCCGAATACTGCTAAGGCAGTTAAAGATGCAGGGCTGAAGCTTGACATCAAAGCCCCAACACCCGAAGCACCTTCTATGGCGATGGCCATTGAGCAGTATATTCAGAAGTTAAATAAAAGCAACGGCAGGAATTAGCCATGAGCGCTATTGCTGCCTGCAGCCGCCTTCGCGGGCGTAAAGCCATTGAACAATTATTTATTGGTGGTCGGTCCCTTAATGTTCCTCCTTTACGGGTTGTTTTTACAACAGTTCCTTTTATGGATCAGCAGCACAAAGCAACGGTTTTTGCATCTATGTCTGTTAGTAAAAAGAAATTCAGGAAAGCTGTTGACCGGAATCTGATTCGCCGGCGTATGCGGGAGGCCTTCAGGCGAAACAACGCTGCGCTGGCCGGATTCTACAGTAATCAAAGAAAATATTTGTATATGATGATCCAGTTTACAGGAAATGAGAAAACGCCATATACGCAAATTGAAAAAACGATGATTGAATTGATCGAACGGTTAACGCGCCAATGAAAGGGATAACTATTGTATTGATTGTTCTCATCAGAGTGTATAAAAAAATTGTATCGCCATGGCTTCCTCCTTCGTGCAGATATGTGCCTACTTGTTCGCAATATACTGTAGAAGCATTACAGAAACATGGATTAATCAAAGGATTATTTTTATCCATTAAACGGTTATTATCCTGTCATCCCTGGGGTGGCCACGGATATGACCCTGTGCCTTGAATCAATGTTTTTATTTTTCGCCTGTTTTTATTATCTTCGCTCACGAATTTAAATGGGGGCTTAGCTCAGTTGGCTAGAGCGCTTGCATGGCATGCAAGAGGTCAGGGGTTCAACTCCCCTAGCCTCCACCAATACTCAAACCTGGGCAAGTGTGAATTATTTTTTACGTAATCTGATCGCACAGGGAGAGCATCAGCAATTAGAGTTTAAGTTTGAAATTACCGATGCGAAACGTATCGCGCGGACATTAACTGCTTTTTCAAACACTGATGGCGGTCGCATTCTCATAGGAGTGAAAGATAACGGAGTGATTGCCGGCGTGCGAAGCGAAGAGGAGTATTATATGCTTCAGGCAGCAGCTGGTATGTATTGCCGTCCCATGGTTGATTATGCAATCCATCCATTCACCGAAGAGGGCAGAGTGGTGTTGGTTGTGGAAGTCCGTAAAAATCATGCCACCTGGTTTAAGGCACCCGGAAACGGCAATGAGTGGGTTGTTTATATTCGTGTGAATGATCAGAATTTTGTGGCGGATAAGATCATCATCAATGCTCGTAAACGCCGGCGTAAAAAGCAGGGTACTCACATCAGCTACTCCGTTGTTGAGCAAAAAGTGATGGATTATCTGAAACAGGAAAAAGCACAGACCGTTCCGGGAATCAGCAGGGCAGCTATGCTCTCTATTCCTGAAACAGAAAAAATTTTGACTGATTTGTTTTCTGTCGGATTGATTTGTCCCAGGTTTGGCGAAGGGCTAATTATGTATGAGCTTGCAGACCCGGAAAAGAATCATTAAACCGGGATTTTGCAGTTTAAAAACTGCAAACAACTCAAACGGTTTTTTCACTTGAGTCAACTCAACTGAAAAATATGGGTTAAACCCAACGAATTCTTTAGTAACAAATAGAAATGATATATTATATCATTTGGAATTGTATAACCGGTATTAGTGGTTGACTGAAAGTTTAATGGTTTTATCTGATATGCTTACCAGATATATACCCGCTGGTATTTGATGCAATGAAATTTTTGACCGCGTTGTATACAAGTTTTCTTTCATTATCAACGCACCGGTCATATCCGTAATAGATAATTGCACCGGTAAAGCAGTTCTTTTCAGATTGATCCAAAGGATGTCTTTTGCAGGATTTGGATAGATGTTAAAAACATCCATATCTTTTTCTTTTGAGCCCACAGGTTCTTGTGTAGTAGATACTTTAACATTGGCAAAATAAGTTTTAGGTCCATTCATAAATAAACGGAAAGCTTTAAAATTATTAAAGTAATTGTAATAGACAGGCAAACTTGTTGCTGATGTTCCATGAGCGCTGTTTAGTTGTGCGATCATGGCCATAGTGTCAGATTGCATTTCGGGTGTTTCGATAAAGGTAATGGTTTCGTTCATTGACTCATTATCATTCGAATTTCTGAAGTACCAGGTAATACGTGTTTTTGTGATGATTACCGAATAGTGTTTCCATGAGCTTGTTGATGCAAGAGTTTTGGTAGTATATTTCATAACACTGCTTAATGGGTAGTTAGGCAGGGCATTCTCGGGTGAGATGCCGCCAGGGCCCGAAATAAAGCCGGGCAGCCAGTAGGTATTGTTAAATTTTTCAAACTCGCCCAGAAGTGTTTTTCCGCCTCCGTAGAATAAACTGCCATAGTTGTTTGTTCCCTGTGGTGTCCGGCCCAATACTCTCCAGTTGTATGCCGGCCTGCCAAATGCTGCAGATATTCCCACACTGTCAAAGTCACCATAGCGTGGCCCGCCGGCAGGATATTCGTACATTAATGCCGGAACGATGCGGTGTGTATTCCCCCCTGTAGTGAGTTGATCCCAAAGGCAGTCAAATTCTATCTTTATTGTATCATTTGTCCGGCTCAAAGAATAGGGAAATTCGTAATCAATGCAGGTACCGGTTCTAAGTCCTGAAGGATTACTGTAATTCAAATATAGAGCTGCCGAATCAGTAGTTGTTATTGCATTGTATGAAGTGGAACTGCCATCTGTTTTCACCACCAAACGAAAAGCCGATGTGATGCTGCTGTTTGTACCCCATATTAAAAGTTTTGAAAGATCGTGAAATTTAAGAGTGTCGGTAAAGGTGTCGTGTATCACAATGTTCATCTGCGCATTTAGGGTGATTGTGAATATAGTTATTATGACTGTGGTAAAAAATTTATTTTTCATGATTGATTTATTTTTTTACAATGATTGAATGATAATTAATTTTATTTTGATTTTTTATTATTAACAGATATGGCCCGGGTTTAAACATTGCGGCCTGGATTATAGTTTCTGATTGATTTAGCGGAAGGGTTAATATCTCTTGGCCGGACAGGGCGTGAAGCGATAATCGGTAATCATCATTCCGGTTTTTCCGGGGAATTTGTATAGTAAAATAATTTGTGAACGGATTTGGAGATATTGAAATATTTATTACTCCGGTGCCGTTTGCATCTGATCTTCTGTTTACCGATTCAATAAATATTTTTCCTTGCGAATACAGGTGAGCAGTATTCCAAACAATACTGTTTCCCCTGTTGACGATATTAATTGAGTCAAATATTCCATAAACAGATGTTATATCAAACAAATCAAAAGTATCGCCTTGTTGCAGTGTTTGGGATGCGGGAACTTCAACTGACAGGGTTCCGCCGAGAGACGCCGAACGCGCAGTAATTTTTTGTTGTATGCCGGTTTGTAAAACCGATCCGGTAACCAGCCGTAAACTGTCTATGCGTGCCAGAGGTGTGCGAAAAAGAATGGTTCCGCCTGACCCGGAACATAAAATCAGGTTAGGGCTGCTTACATTAATATTTTTATAGTCGATGCGATATCCTTTATTCGTTGAATCAGTAAATGGATCAACATCAAATGCAAGCATTCCTTCGTTTACGCAAATTACCGAGCCAGTATCAAAGCCGCAATCTCCGGTGATTATCAGCGTATCGGCTCCGGTTTTGGTTAGCTGGTTGGGCAGGCCGTTAATCCGGCGGATCATTATTCCGCCCCAGTTAATATAGTAACCGCCTTCGATATAGTTAGTTTCGGCTCGTACTCCCGAGAGGGTTAATGTTTTATTTGTTTCAACAGTCATGTTCGCATCAATCCATAATCCACCGATGTAATTCTGATTATTAGTATTGACTTCCCATACCGATCCGGCCTCGTTCTCAAATACCCAGTGTGCATTAACATCGTATGATGATGTGGGTTGGTAAGGTCTGTAGCCAAGTGGTATATTTTGGCTATGGTTGGTAATTACCGTACAGTTGCTGAAGCGGCACGACCCAAGTCCTTTTGGAATTGTAGCAAATGAAGTCAGGTCTGCTATAAATCCTTCTTCAAATTCAACTGTGCCCGTGCCATCGCCCCATGTCCATATCTGGCGGGCAAAGTAGGCCGTATTGATGACATCAATCGTGGCGTTGCTGCCGATAATCAATTTGCCTGTATCCTGTATAACCATTGATGGTTTGGTATTGCCGCCGTCACAATCAAATATACCGTTAAACCGCAGTACTGTTCCGTTACCATGTATGCCAATAACAGGACTGTCATTCGAATTATTATCGGATATATTTACATCGGTAATAGAATGGTTCATCGTATTGAAAAGGCGGTTCCGGAAATGCAATCCCCGGTGAAGCAGTATGGTATCATAATTATTCAGGCGGTTATCGAATTTAAAATCAGTTGTGTCCGGAAAAATCTGTCCGGGCCCGTAATTCAGGTAACCGTTGATATTGGTTACATTAATTGTGATCTGGGCATGCAGAAATACGCAACTCAGTATTGCAGCGATTGAGCAAAGTATTTTTTTCATCCGTTTGTAATTATTCCGAATAGTATATATTTCAAATGTATGATTTTTTTTAATCCTTACTATTCTTCAAAGAAGTACCCGGAGCCGGAATCGAACCGGCAAGGACTTGCGCCCACTGGTTTTTGAGACCAGCGCGTCTACCTGTTCCGCCATCCGGGCTTACAGATATGGTTTGCGAAGATAATAATTATTCCCATTCAATCGTTGCCGGTGGTTTCGAACTAATGTCGTATACGACCCTGTTTACGCCTTTTACATTATTGATAATAGTATTCGACACCTTGCTTAAAAAGTCGTGGGGCAGATGCGACCAGTCGGCTGTCATTCCATCGGTGGAATTTACAGCGCGCAGGGCAACTACATTTTCGTAGGTCCGTTCGTCACCCATCACCCCAACCGATTGCACAGGCAGCAATACGGCTAATGCCTGCCATACTGTATCATATAAATTATTTTCTTTAAGTCCTTCAATAAAAATGTCGTCAACATCTTGCAGTATCCTTATCTTTTCGGGTGTAATATCTCCTATGATGCGGATGGCCAGTCCGGGGCCGGGGAAGGGGTGGCGGTTCAGGATGTCTGGGCTCATGTTCATGGCTGCGCCTACGCGCCGTACCTCGTCTTTAAATAGCAGTTTTAAAGGTTCAACAATTTTCAGATTCATCCTTTCGGGCAGGCCGCCAACATTATGATGCGACTTAATGGTTGCCGACGGACCGTTAACGGATACCGATTCGATTACATCGGGATAAATGGTCCCCTGCGCCAACCAGCGGACATCTTTTACCTTTGTTGCTTCTTTTTCGAATACTTCGATAAAATCGCGCCCAATGATTTTACGTTTTTTCTCCGGATCAATAATTCCTTTCAGATCATTTAGAAATGTGGCGGATGCATCTACGCCAATTACGTTCAGTCCCATATTTTGATATGAATGCAACACTTTGCCAAATTCATTCTTACGCAGCAATCCGTTATCTACAAAGATGCAGGTAAGGTTGCTGCCTATCGCCCGGTGCAGCAGTATTGCAGCAACCGATGAGTCAACGCCGCCGGATAACCCGAGGATGACCTTGTCGTTGCCCAGCAGTTGTTTTAATTCTTTTACTGTTGTTTCGACAAACGACCCGGGAGTCCATGATTGTGTGCATCCGCAGATATCGCAAACAAAATTCTGCAGGATATTTTTGCCTTCGGTAGTGTGATGAACTTCAGGGTGAAACTGTATACCATAGGATTCTTCATGGTCAATTTTATACGCTCCTGCTTGTATTGTTTGGGTGCTGCCAATTATCGTGAATCCGGCAGGTAATGCGGTGATGGTATCGCCATGCGACATCCAAACCTGGGTTGATGGAGAAATATTTTGCAGCAGTACATTTTTTGTCGCATTTTTTTCCAAATGCGCTCGTCCGTATTCACGGTGCGCCGATGGTTCTACAGTTCCTCCGTTTAGATGTACCATAAGCTGTGCGCCATAACAGATTCCCAGCAGAGGACGTTTTTTTCGTAGTTGTGACAGATCAACCACCGGAGCATTACTGTCGCGCACCGAAGCAGGGCTGCCCGAAAGGATAATCCCTTTAACCGATGAATCAATCACCGGGATGTGATTGTACGGATGAATCTCGCAATAGACATTCAGTTCGCGTATACGGCGCGCAATCAGCTGTGTGTATTGTGAACCAAAATCAAGGATGAGTATTCGTTCAGTCATTCGGACGGTATTTATACAGTGGAATTTTCTGATGGTAAAGATAAAAATTCGCAGATAATAGCGGTTTGTGGAATCAAAAAAAAAACGGCAAAAGAGTATTTTGCCGTTTTTTAATTTTTTAAAACGATTCTAATTGCAGATCATATCCTGAAGCAGTTCATTCCAGCAATGCCAGGCGCCGCCATCGTTAAATGATTTTGAATCACTGATCCGTCCTTTGCGCGATGACGTATTCCATTCGATCTTGGTGGTTTTGTTTTGTTCTTTGTAAAAGATGGTATAATTGGCATTATAGGGGCTCGAGGTGGTTAGTCCGTACTGAATGTATCCGCCATAGCCCGGATCGTTGCCGAGTACATTGGTGTACTTGATCTGGCCTGTACTGCTTGAGGGGTCGCGGCTCCATACAATCTGAATATAGGGTTCGGGTTTGGCCGGTGAATAATACAACAACCAGTTCCCTGTTTTACCATCAAGGGATGAGAGCCCGGTATACCATAAAAACCGTTCATATTCCCCCGACTTGGTCAGATACATAAACCAGCTAATATTGTTCCCGCTTAAGATGGCTTCAAGTGAGGCGGTATAGGTGCCGTTATTGGCTGTAACCGTGTATTCCCATATCCATTTGTCTTTACCGTCATATTTAGCAGAGTGATTAAAGGCCTCACGGAATGCAGCTACCGGTATAATAGCATGTACTGTCAAAACAGTGTTCCAGAATACAACATTTAAAAAAGATGTGAGCCATGCTCTATAAGTTGAATCGGCCAGCGCTTTGGTATGAGACGTGTCGCTGGTGCTGTTGAATTTTGAAAAATCCATGACAAAGGTGGATTCAGGCGGAATTTCCGGCGCCGGCTTGTCCGCTTCCTCTTTATCCTTTTTACAGGTTGCTGTTGATGCAACGATTAATAGCGCCATTAAAAATAGATAGATCCCTTTTTTCATAGTTTTAACGGTTTATGGTTTGATATCAAATTTATAGTGAAGTCAATAAAATATCAATGAGCTGTATTACGTAAATCCTCATAGGTATTTCAGCTGGTAATACTTATTGTTAATCCGTCCTGCGCCAGAATAGTTGCAGGAAATACGGCTTTGGCTTCTTCCAGAAATTGCAAATCGGATTTATAGCGCGACGAAAAATGTCCGATAACTAATTGCTTTACCGATGCCATTTGCGCAATCTTTGCTGCTTGTTCGGCTGTGGAATGCAATGTTTGTTTGGCTGTTTTTGCATCTTTATTCAGAAAAGTTGCTTCGTGGTAAAGCAGGTGCGCGTTGCGGATAAGAGGTACGATTGATGGGTTAAAGCCGGTATCGGAGCAAAAGCCGTAGCGTAGCGGTATATGCGTCTGTACGGTCAGTTCGGTGTTGGGTATGGTACGGCCATCATCTGTAATAAAATCAGCGCCTTTTTTGATATTGAGTATTTCTTTCCGCGGGATATTATATTCTTCAATTTTAGTTTTGATGATATTTCGCAGGCGTTCTTTTTCTGCAAACAGGAAACCGCAGCAGGGAATACTGTGTTTTAGGGGTATGCTGGTAACGGTAAGCTTTGTGTCTTCGTGAATGACATGTGGCGCATCATTGGACAGAGGATGATAAATGATGCGAAACGACATTTCTTTCCGGAGATATAGAAATTGACGCTCGAGCATTTCTTGTAATTCGGCGAAGGCAAAAATGTGCAGGTCGCTGGTACGGTTAAGGAGTGTAAAGGTCGAGATCAGGCCGGGTAATCCAAACACATGGTCGCCATGCAGATGGGAAATAAAAATGTGATTAATCCGTCCCATTTTGGTATTCAGTCGCCGGAGCTGTATCTGAGTGCCTTCTCCGCAGTCAATTAAAAAAAAACGCTCATCAATGGTTAGCAGATGAGCGGACGGAAACCGGTTAGCAGTAGGCAGCGCTGAACTGCTGCCCAGTATAGTAACCCGAAACGGCATGTTACAACGAATCGGTGATTATTGCTGCCGCGTCAGATACCGTGTTGGTGATATTCAGTACTGTGTCGAGTTGCGAAATAGTAATCAGCCGCTCAACAGCATCGTTTAGTCCTGTAAGCAGAAATTTACCATTGGCATTTTTACACAATCGGTTGGCTACAAGTATCGCGCTGAGTCCCGATGAATCACAGTATTTCACATTACTCAAATCAAGGATGATATTTTTTTCGCCATTGCCGGCTATAAGCACCAGTTCCGACTTAAGCGTAGGAGCAATGTGAGTATCAAGTTTCTCATCCAAAACCTGAATGATGGTATATTTGTCTTTTTTGTCAATTTTAAAGTCCATAACTCAATTCAGGTTATTTACTTTTTTTTGTCTTACTTTTTGTGGATGTTGGTTCATCCTCTTCTTCCGGCACACCATTTTCTTTGGCTTTGGCCTGTTTCTTGGCCTTGGCGGTCATTTCTTCTTTCATGGCAGCCAACTCGCTGATATCGCCCAGAGTTGTTTTTTCCATACTGTCTTTCAGGCGCCGTGTGGCCTTGCGTACACTAAGCTCTTCGCTTTGCTTTTCATCTGTTTTTTCTTTCTTTTCAGCGGTATGAACACGGGTGTGCGACAGAATAATTCGTTTTGAATCTTTGGAAAACTCCATTACCTTGAAGTCCAGTTTTTCATCCTGTTTGGCTGTTGTGCCGTTTTCCTTTACCAGATGTTTGGTGGCTGCAAATCCTTCAACACCGTATGGCAGGGCAACCTTAGCCCCTTTGTCCAGAAATTCAATGATGGTGCCTTCATGTACCGAGTTCTCGGTAAATATCGTCTCAAATACGTCCCATGGATTTTCTTCGAGTTGTTTGTGTCCTAAACTTAAACGCCGGTTCTCTTTATTTACTTCCAGCACTACAACCTCAATGCTTGCTCCCACAGAGGTAAACTCGGCAGGATGATTGATTTTTTTCGTCCATGAGAGATCAGAAATATGGATTAGTCCGTCAACTCCCTCTTCGAGCTCTACAAAAATACCGAAGCCGGTAAAGTTACGTACTTTCGCTGTTTGCTTGCTATTCACAGGATATTTCTCCTCGATATTTTCCCATGGATCCGGCTTGAGTTGTTTAATACCTAACGACATTTTCCGTTCTTCGCGGTCGAGGGTCAGTATTTTTGCTTCAACCGTATCGCCGATTTTTACAAAATCACTTGCGCTGCGCAGATGCTGTGACCATGACATCTCCGAGACATGGATGAGTCCTTCAACTCCCGGTTTGATTTCAATAAATGCCCCGTAATCAGCAATTACTACTACACGGCCGCTTACTACATCGCCTACTTTCAGGTCAGCATCAAGTGAATCCCATGGATGCGGCGTGAGTTGTTTAAGCCCTAATGCAATGCGTGTTTTGCCTTCATCAAAATCAAGGATTACAACATTTATTTTTTGATCAAGCTGAACAATTTCTTCCGGATGATTGATGCGTCCCCATGATAAATCAGTGATATGAATCAGTCCGTCAACGCCTCCCAGGTCAATAAATACACCATACGAGGTGATATTTTTAACCATACCTTCAAGCACTTGTCCTTTCTCAAGTTTGGCAATGATATCTTTTTTCTGTTGTTCAAGTTCTGCTTCAATAAGGATCTTGTGTGAAACAACAACATTTTTAAATTCATGATTGATTTTAACGACTTTAAAATCCATCACTTTACCAACAAATATATCATAGTCGCGGATGGGTTTTACATCAATCTGTGAACCGGGCAGGAAGGTTTCAATACCATAAACATCAACAATCATACCACCTTTGGTGCGGCATTTAACAAAACCTTTAACAATTTCCTGTTTTTCGTACGATCCGTTGATGCGTTCCCATGCACGCAAGGTGCGTGCTTTTTTATGTGAGAGAATTAATTGCCCTTTTTTATCTTCCTGGTTTTCAACATAAACCTCTACTTTGTCTCCGATCTTTAACTCGGGATTGTAGCGGAATTCATTAATACTGACAACACCTTCGGATTTAGAGCCGATGTTTATTACCACTTCGCGCTTGTTCATGGAAATTACTGTGCCATCAAGCACTTGTGCATTGCCCAGTGTAGATAATGTCTGGTCGTACATACCTTCGTACATACTCCGGTCTTCGCTACTGTAGTGGTCGTCTTTATTACTGTAATTATCCCAATCAAATTCTTCGGGCGGGATTGATGAATTAAGCCCTTTGGATGGTGATTCTAATAAATTTTCAGTGTCATTGTCTGTTGCATGGACATTTTCGCCATTTGCATGAATTACTTTTTCTTCTTGGTTTTCAATCATTGTTTAAAAATCCTCCTTTTCGAAAGTACTCTCTATTAGCTGTTAAAAGATAAATAGCGGGCAAAAATAAGATTTTTATGTTAATAAAAGAAATATAGTACAAGTATTTTATGTATTATACTGTTTATTAGTGTTTTATATATAAAAAAAAATTAATAGCTATCCCAGATTACAGTTTTTTTAACAGCTCATCTTGCATTTGTATTATCTCTTTTTCTGAAGGGATGTATTTTACTTTTAGCGAATCAATGATTGTGAATTCACATTCTTTGAGATATTGTTCTATTTGGCCGATACTTTGGCCGCCCCATCCGTATGAGCCAAAGGCAATGGATTTTCGTCCGCCGGGGGATAACCCTTTGAGATAGGTTAGAAATGAGGCCACCGAAGGCATGAGGTTATTGTTCAGGGTTGGAGATCCTACACAAATGTATTCGGCATCAAGACAATGCGTGATGACATCAGAGATATGATCATGCTGCAGATTGCACAATATATGGTTATATCCTGCATGCTCAAAAGCAGGCGCAATGACCTTTTCGGCCAGCATTGCTGTTGATTTCCACATGGTATCGAATACGATTACTGCTTTGTGGCTGGTAACATTGCCTACCCAGTTCAGGTAGTTTTTAATAATAGTATTAATATGACTTCGCCAGATAACACCATGACTGGGTGCAATCATTGCGATATCAAAGCCTTTCAGGTCATTGTATTCTTTTTCGACCTGCCGGCCATACGGCATAACAATATTGGCATAGTATTTTTTTGCTTCAGACAGGATAATGTCGAGCGGGCATTCGTCATCAAACCGTTCGGATGAACTGTAATGCTGTCCGAACGAATCGTTCGAAAAGAGAATTTTTTCACTAGCCATGTAACATACCATATTGTCGGGCCAGTGAACCATCGGTGTATTAACCACCTGTAAAGTTTGCTGTCCGATGGGTATGGTATCGCCGGTTTTTACAATTTTAAAATTCCATTCTTTTTTGTAATGGGCACGCAATCCTTTATCGCCGTTGGGTGATGTATAAATTACAGCATTGGGCGCTAATTGCATGATATCGGGCAGCGACCCGGAATGGTCCATCTCAACATGGTTCGATACTACGGCTTTGATGTCTGATGGATTGATAAGCGATGAAATCCTTGCCAGCATTTGTTCCTTAACTGTTGTTTTAACCGTATCAATAAGCGTTGGCGTTTCTCCTAATATCAGATAGGCATTATAGGTTGTTCCCCGCTGGGTAAGATATCCGTGAAAATTACGGATATCCCAATCTATGGCGCCTACCCAATAAATATCCTCTGCAATTTTTATGGCTTTCATGATTGATTTCTGTTTAGAGTCCTTAATTTATTTACGGATTGAATAGAATCAGAAAAAACTGCCGTAATGAAATCAATACGGCAGTTTTTAACGGTATGACCGGATTTAATTCACTGGTTCAAATTCATCTTTACCAACGCCGCATTCCGGACAAATCCAATCATCGGGTAAATTTTCAAATGCAGTGCCGGGTGCAATATTGTTATCCGGATCTCCTTTTTCTGGGTCGTACACATACGAGCAGGCAAGACACATGTATTTCTTCATCTTTTTTGTGTTTAGTTGTTTAACATTTATTCTAATAGTTTGTTTCTTTTACGGCAAAGTATGCTTTGGGGTGTTTGCATAACGGGCATTTTTCCGGCGCTTTGTCTCCGGTGTGTATGTGTCCGCAAATCCAACACTTCCATTCTACCGGTTTGTCTTTCTTAAATTGTGTGCCTTTTTCAAGATTCGCCAGTAATTGCAAAAACCGCTGTTCGTGATGGGCCTCAACTTTAGCTACCAGCCGGAAGGTTGTGGCAATATCTTTAAAACCTTCCTTTTCGGCAATATCGGCAAACATCGGGTAGAGTACCGTATATTATTCGTTTTCGCCCATGGCTGATGCTTTCAGGTTTTCGGCTGTCGTGGCTTCTTTACCCGCCGGATAGGTGGCTGTGACTTCAACGTTTCCGCCTTCAAGGTAACGGAAAAATTGTTTGGCATGCGATTGTTCATTCGAGGCCGTCTCTTCAAAATATGCAGCTATTTGTTCGTAGCCCTCTTTCCGTGCTATCTTGGCAAACATATTGTATCGGTTACGCGCCTGCGATTCTCCGGCAAACGATTTTAACAGGTTTTTTTCGGTTTCGGTTCCTTTTATACTCATGCTCTTAAATTGTTGATGGTTAATTAATAATTCTTCGCTGACCATTGGCCATGTATATTGCAATACTCCCTTGCTGTTACCTGGGTTGCAGTTGTGCGGAATAGCGCTTCTGGCGGCTCTCCCGGTTGTAAATACTGTGTTAGCACCTGATTATCCGCAATTAATTCTATCCATTGGATATAATGTTTCGCTTCCATCGGGTGAGCTATATTGCCAACAATGACCTTATAGCCGTTGGTAGTTTTCTCAATAACCGGTACATGTTTCTCTTTTGCGGCATCAACTGTATTCTCGGTTATGATTTTCATGGGTTGTTTGCAGCACACCAGCGCCTGCATTCCCGGCGACATTACTTCTACGATGTTTCCGCAGATATCACATTTGTATATCTCGAACCGGTTTGTTTTAATTGTACATTCCATAAAGTATAGATCTTCTAGTTGGTATTGGCCGCTGACTGTGTGGAATCAACAAATACCCGTGAGGCCAGTTCGCGGTCTATCATTAGTATCCCGAATCCGTTACCCGCAATCATTTTTAATTCCTGCAGAATTTTTTCGGCATTGGCTTCTTCTTCTACCTGCTCATTAACAAACCACTGCAGCATACTGTTTGATGCGTGATCTTTTTCTTCGGTTGCCACATTAACCAGATTATGGATTAGCGCGGTAACTTTCTTCTCATGGTTCAGAATCTCGCTGAAAACTTCAACTTCATCTTTCCATTCGGTCTTGGGCCCTTCAATAGTCGTCAAAACAACCTTTGCCCCGCGCTCCAGTAAATAGTTGTAGAATTTCATGGCATGCGTCAGCTCTTCCTGCGCCTGTATCTTAGTCCAGTTGGCAAAGCCCGCCAGATTCCGTAACATAAAATATGCAGACATTGACAAATACAGGTATGATGAATAGATCTCGGCATTGATTTGTTTATTGATTTCATCTGTCATTTTTTTTCCAATCATGGTTTATCCTCCTTTTAATAATAATAAAAACATTTTTCAATCAGCTATAGTAGTTATTTTTTGCATAACTTACAAATCCCTTTAAAAACGGCCTGATAGTCAGTTACTTTAAATCCGTGTTGCTCTTTAAATTGTAAGGCACCTGTATCTAATGTAACATCATAAATCCTGCCGCATTTATAACAACTGAAGTGCGCATGTTGTTTAATAAAACCATCAAAGCGCGCTTGTTGCCCGCTTATGGGTAAACGGTTAATCAGCCCTTTTGTTGTTAACAGGTTTAATGTATTGTAAACCGTTGTCAGTGAAAGTGTTGAGATATGCCCTTTCAGGGCATTGAAGATTGCTTCTGCTGCAGGATGTGAATTGGTTTTTAACAAATAGCCAAATATCATTGTCCGTTGGTATGATGGCCGGATACCTGCATTTGTCAATAACTGATTCACCTGTTCTTTTTTCACAATTTTAAAATAATTACAAATTGTAATGATTACAAAAATATGCTTTTTCCGGAATGATAGCGATATTGAATGTTATTTTTTTCTTAATTTTTATAGGATTGGATGGTCGGGCATCTGATGTTAAAAATTGGGCGTACACTTACAAATTGTAAAATATTGCTATTTTTGTTATCTTCATGGGTAGTCACTTGCAGAATTGCAATAAATATTACAACCATGAGGATTATAAATAAAAGTTTTAAAACGTGAAAGTAACAATTGTTGGAACCGGTTATGTAGGACTTGTCAGCGGAACCTGTTTTGCCGAAACAGGGCTTACGGTGACTTGTGTGGATATTGACAAAGAGAAGATCAGGAAATTGAATAACGGCATAGTGCCCATTTATGAGCCGGGACTGGAAGATATGATTAACCGGAATGTGGCTAAAAAACGTTTATATTTTACCACCAGTTTAAAAGATACGCTGGCTGATTGTGAAGTGTTGTTTATTGCTGTGGGCACACCGCCCGACGAAGATGGCAGCGCCGACCTCAAGCATGTGCTCGGGGTAGCCCGTGAAGTGGGAAAGTATATGAACCGCTATTTGGTTGTTGCAACAAAAAGCACAGTTCCGGTGGGTACAGCTCAAAAGGTAAGGGCTGCCATAAAAAGTGAACTGGTTAAACGAAAAAAAAATATCCCTTTTGATGTGGCTTCAAATCCTGAATTTTTAAAGGAAGGTAATGCTATCGAAGATTTTCTGAGACCGGACAGGATAGTGATTGGCATTGATTCTGAGCGCGCGGCAGAAATTATGCAAAAACTTTATAAGGCATTTTTGCTGAATGGCCATCCTATCGTATTTATGGATATTCCTTCGGCCGAGCTTACCAAGTATGCGGCTAATGCCATGCTGGCTACCAAGATCAGTTTTATGAACGATTTATCGAACCTTTGTGAAATTGTAGGAGCCGATATAACCATGGTGCGTAAAGGGATTGCCAGCGATCCGCGTATCGGCAGTAAGTTTATTTATGCCGGCGCAGGATATGGCGGCTCATGTTTCCCAAAAGATGTAAAGGCGATCCTGAAAACGGCTCATAATCATCATTATCCACTGCAAATATTAAAGGCAGTAGAGGAGGTAAATAATGAACAGAAAAAAATACTCTTTAAAAAACTGCACAATCATTTTAAAGGCGCTCTAAAAGGGAAAAAAATAGCTGTATGGGGCTTATCTTTTAAGCCCAATACCGATGATATGCGTGAAGCGCCATCGCTGGTATTTATTGAACAGGTGCTGAAGGCAGGATGTACTGTTTCGGCTTACGACCCTGTTGCCATGAATGAATGTCGCCGGCGTCTGGGTCATAAAATTAATTATGCCCGTAATGCGTATGATGCCCTTAAAGATGCCGATGCATTGGTTCTCATCACCGAGTGGTCTGAATTTCGTATGCCCGATTTTAAAAAAGCTTCCCGGCTGATGCGAACACACGTGGTTATTGATGGCCGTAATATTTATGAACCATCGGACCTGCAAAATGCCGGTTTTGTTTATTATGGTATAGGTCGTGTAATTCATCAAAAAAAGCAGTAAGTGAAAAAGCGTGTATTGGTTACCGGAGGCGCAGGATTTATCGGATCACACCTTTGCGAGCGTTTGGTTGATGAAGGTCACGAGGTCTTTTGTCTCGATAACTATTTTACCGGCGCAAAATCCAATATCGTGCATCTTCTCGGAAAACCGTATTTCGAAGCCATACGGCACGATGTCACCATGCCTTTTTTTATCGAGGTTGATGAAATTTATAACCTCGCTTGTCCTGCTTCGCCCATCCACTATCAGTTTAATGCAATTAAAACCATCAAAACGTCAGTAATGGGAGCCATCAATATGCTGGGGCTGGCTAAACGGGTGAAAGCAAAAATCCTTCAGGCCTCTACCAGTGAGGTGTATGGCGATCCGGCCATTCATCCGCAGGTAGAAGAATATTGGGGAAATGTGAATCCGATTGGCAGCCGTTCCTGTTACGATGAGGGCAAACGATGCGCCGAATCGTTGTTTGTCAATTACCATAAACAAAATAATGTTGCCATAAAAATTATTCGGATATTTAATACTTATGGACCCAGGATGCATCCTAATGATGGCCGTGTGGTCTCAAATTTTATCGTGCAGGCGCTAAAAAATGACCCGATTACTGTTTATGGCGATGGCTCACAAACCCGCTCATTCCAGTATATTGATGATCTGGTGGAAGGAATGGTCCGAATGATGGCCACCAACGAAAGTTTTGTTGGACCGGTTAATCTCGGTAATCCCGCCGAATTTACTATTCTCGAACTGGCCGAAAAGGTGATTAAACTAACTGGCTCGGCATCAAAGATTATTTTTAAACCCTTACCCGATGACGATCCGGTGAAACGCAAACCGGATATCACGCTTGCCCGAAAAGAACTGAATAACTGGGAACCCACAATTACGCTCGACACAGGGTTGAAGCATACCATCGGATATTTTAGAAACCTCTTAAACCAAAATGAATGAAAGGGATTATTCTGGCCGGCGGATCCGGCACTCGACTGTACCCATTGACCAAGAGCATTTCAAAACAGATTATTCCGGTGTACGACAAACCGATGATCTATTATCCTTTATCTATTCTTATGCTTTCAGGTATTCGCGATATTCTTATTATTTCAACCCCCAAAGATATTGTTGTTTATAAGGAGCTTCTTGAAGACGGAAGCCAGTTTGGCTTGTCTGTTCAATATGCTATCCAGCCCTCGCCGGATGGGCTTGCACAGGCCTTTCTTATTGGTGAATCGTTTATCGGAAACGATAGCGTTTGCCTTGTGCTTGGCGATAATATTTTTTACGGACACGGGTTTGGTAAACTGCTCAGGCAGACAGCAGCAGTGGATCAGAACGCTGTTGTATTTGGTTATTATGTAAATGATCCGCAACGGTATGGTGTTGTTGAGTTCGACGATAAAGGCCATGTGCTGAGTATTGAAGAAAAACCAGCCCATCCGAAATCAAATTTTGCCGTTACCGGTTTGTATTATTATCCCAATGATGTTATTGCTAAAGCAAAAACACTCAAGCCATCTGTGCGTAACGAATTGGAGATAACTGATCTCAACCGGCTCTATCTGAACGAACAGCGGCTGAACGTACAGCTTCTCGGACGTGGAATAGCGTGGCTCGACACCGGTACCCATGAGAGCTTGCTCGAGGCATCGAATTTTATTATGACCATACAGAAACGACAGGGACTGATCATCTCTTGCATTGAAGAAATTGCTTATAAACTAGGTTATATTAATAAAGACCAATTGTTGAAACTTGCACGTACACTCGAGAAAAATGAGTATGGCCGCTATCTGTTGAAAATTGCTGAGGAAAAGAATTTTTTAACTGAATCATGAAAATTATCCCGACATCAATTTCAGGACTTGTAGTCATTGAACCGATAGTATTTGAAGACAGCCGGGGATATTTTTTTGAATCGTTTAACGAGAAAAAATTAAGCGATGCCGGTATTCACTTGCGGTTTGTGCAGGATAACCAGAGCAAATCATCGTATGGTGTGATTCGCGGCCTCCATTACCAGCTATCGCCTCATGCCCAGACAAAGCTGGTGAGAGTGTTGCAGGGCGCTATACTTGATGTTGCTGTTGACCTGCGAACGAAGTCGGCTACCTTCGGAAAAACACTCGGCGTGGAACTCTCGGCCGAAAATAAAAAACAATTATTGGTTCCCCGCGGTTTTGCTCACGGATTTTCGGTTCTCACCGAAACGGCGGTAGTAATGTATAAATGTGACGAATATTATACCCCGCAGGCCGAACGGGGCATTGTTTTTAATGATCCGGCACTGAATATTGACTGGAGAATACCGGCAGGTAAGGAAATTGTTTCGGACCGGGACCGGAATTTTAAACCTTTCAACCAGGCCGAAATGAATTTTTAATCGGAACACATGAGCATATTGGTAACAGGAGCAAATGGGCAGTTGGGAAGTGAACTGCAGCGTATCGCAAAGGAATTTCCCCTGCCATTGTTGTTTCATGATATTGACACACTTGATATTACTGATTCTCTGGCGTTACAACAGTTTTGCTCAGATCATGCTTTGTCTTTTATTATTAATTGCGCGGCATATACTGCAGTTGATAAGGCCGAATGCGACGAGCAACAAGCTAACCGGCTAAACCACGGCGCTGTGAAAAATCTGCGGAATGTTTCTGACCAGTTCAATATCCGGATTGTTCATCTTTCCACTGATTATATTTTTGACGGATCGAAAAATACACCGTATACCGAAGATGATAAACCAGCCCCACTCAGCGTATACGGTATGTCGAAACTGAAAGGCGAATATGAATTGTTATCATCACCCCGGTGTATGATTATCCGTACTTCATGGCTCTATTCTTCGTTTGGAAATAATTTTGTTAAAACGATTCTGCGGCATGCGGCAGAAAAAGAAGCGCTTGACGTGGTGTATGACCAGACAGGCGTGCCGACTTACGGCTATGACCTTGGCCATGTGTTATTGTTTATTTTGTCAGGTGTGATTCATCAGCGGTTTGAATTTGTAAGTGGAATTTTTAATTATTCCAATGAAGGGGTATGCAGCTGGTTCGATTTTGCCAGGGAGATTATTGCATTATCCGGGATGTCTTGTAAGGTCAGGCCTATTTTAACTTCAGGATATCCGCTTGCTGCGCGTCGTCCTGCTTACAGTGTACTGGCTAAAGAGAAGATAAAAAAAACATTCGGCATTCAGATCCCTTACTGGAAAGATAGTTTGCGATGTTGTATTAATGAAATTCAAAATAAAGATAAATAAAATATGACAAACGAATTGGTTGAGAAAGCCCGGACGACAGCCCGGCAATGGCTTGCAGCACCTTTTGATCCGGAAACACAGAAACAGGTTAAACACATGCTCGATCACGATGAACAACAGTTGGTTGATTCATTTTATACGATGCTCGAATTTGGTACCGGCGGCCTTCGCGGCATCATGGGGCCCCGCACAAACCGGATGAATATTTATACTGTTGGTATGGCTACGCAGGGACTGTGTAATTACCTGTTAAAACAGTTCAGTCATCTGAAGCAGATCAGCGTGGCAATAACGTATGACTCGCGAAACAACAGTAAGTTGTTTGCCGAAACTGCTGCCGGTGTTTTTGCTGCCAATGGCATAAGGGTTTATCTTTCTCAGGCATTAAGGCCTACGCCATGGCTGTCATTTGCTGTTCGTTATTTTAATTGTCAGAGCGGAGTTGTGATCACGGCCTCCCATAATCCGAAAGAATACAATGGATACAAGGCCTATTGGGACGATGGCGCACAGGTGGTGCCGCCGCATGATAAAAATATCATTGCCGAGGTGAAAAAGATAACCGCTGTGAGCGATGTGAAATTTAACGGGCCGGGCGAGCTCATAACCCTTGCCGGAAGTGATGTTGATGAAGTATATCTTCGAAAAATTACCGGTTTATCTCTTTCTCCGGATATTAATAAAAAATTTCACGACCTGAAGATTGTCTATACATCTATTCATGGCACAGGAATTACGTTAGTCCCTGAAGCGCTCTTACGCTATGGATTTACTAATGTTACCATTGTTGCGCAGCAGGATATACCCGATGGTAATTTCCCTACTGTACATTCTCCCAACCCCGAAGAAGCCAGCGCCCTGGCCTTGGGCTTGGAAACTGCGCGGAAGATTGATGCAGACATATTACTGGCCACCGATCCGGACAGCGACCGCGTAGGTATTGCCATTAAAAATGATAAAAAGGAATTTATTCTGATGAACGGAAATCAGACCGGCGCATTACTGATCTATTACTTATTGAAACGCCGTGATGAATTGAAAATGAATAAGCCAAATGATTTTATTGTCAAAACAATCGTTACTACCCGACTCATTGAAGAAATTGGCAAGAGCTTTGGTGTTCGCTGTTTTAATGTCCTCACCGGATTCAAATATATTGCTGAGATTATTCGTGAGAATGAAGGCACGCTGAATTTTGTCGGGGGAGGTGAAGAGAGTTATGGCTATCTGGTAGGTGATTTTGTGCGCGATAAAGATGCTGTCAGCGCCTGTGCGCTTATCGCTGAAGCAGCAAGTTGGGCACGAAGCATTGGAAAAACCGTTTACCAGTTGTTGATGGATATCTATCTGCAATATGGAATGTTTAAAGAGGGAATTGTAAATATCGGTAAGAAAGGCGTTCAGGGGCAGCAAGAGATTCAACAGATGATGGAAAACTACCGGAATGCGCCGCCCGAAAGGATTAATCAATCGGAGGTGATGCTGATTCATGATTTTGAAAAGCGTCAGACGATTGATATGATCAGTAATTTGCGTTATGAGATTCATCTTCCTGCTTCAAATGTTTTACAGTTTATTTTAAAAGACGGATCAATCATTACTGTGCGTCCCTCGGGAACAGAACCGAAGATTAAATTTTATTTTGCCGTCAGCGAAAGAGTAGAAAGTGCTGCTGATTTAGAAGAAACAAACCGCTTGCTCGATCACCGGATTGATAGCATCAAACAATCGCTCCGGCTGATATAAAAGATTACCCCGTTTGTTATGCAATTTCTTCTTAAAAAATTATATTTGAGAAATATTATTAATTAACCTTAAATACTAAATGCTATGAAAAAACAATTTCTTATTATCGGTATGCTGATGGCCACAGTTGCTGTCTTTGCTCAGAATAAACCTGTGCGGATAGGTGTAAAACTGGGAATGCCAAACCTTGCAGGTTTAAATGGTGAATATGTTACACCATTAGTTAATGGCCGCTTGGGTGTTGGGCTTGACCTGACCTATATCCCGCTTGGTTTTAATTATTCGGACCCTTCGGGAGCATCAGTTTCCGGTAAATTTGCATTAAGCTATTGGGGATTAGAGCCGCATTTTTATTTTGGCAAGAATCCTGGTAAGGGGCCTTATCTTGCCGCTGGTTTTGGTCGTATGGGCCTTAAAGCAACCGCTACAGGTGCTACATCGAGTGATGGATTGAGCTTTGACGGTGAAGTATCCGGCAAATATGGTATTAATTTTGTTCAGTTCAAACTTGGATGGAAATGGGGTGGATTATTTTATTTCAGACCTGAACTTGGCTACGGATTAGCACAGGGTGATGATAAGATGAAAGTTGATGTTGAGTATTCTGATGGTAAAAAGGAAAGTGATGATGCCGATGTTCCTGGCGTGGCTGGTGGTGGCATTGTTCTGAATATCGGATTTGGATTTGCTTTTTAATCCCGGTTTAAATTTAGTATAAATGTTATTGGTATTATAACCATATAAACGGCAGGATGTTCTTCTGCCTTTTATTGTTGGTATTATGTTAAGTATTCTGAAACGATCTGATCGTACATCTCTTTTAATCCTGCATATTTCAGATGAGTAAAAGAGGTGTTGTGAAAGATCACAGAAAAGTGGCAGTTTAAATTTTGTTTTAATTCTTTAATTTCATTTATTATCGTTTGCATTAATTCATTTCTGTCTCCCTTTAAATAATGTACCAGTGTTCCATCCATAAAAAACAATGGTATTTCGAGCACTGTTGAGCCACGGTTCTCATTAAACAGGTAAGGATTAAATGGTGTTGCAATTGAGTTTCTGAATCCATACTGTTCGGCAAAGCCAAGTGAATAATCTTTACGGATTGATGCTTTTTCATAAACTGGAAAAGACAGGGCTGTGTCTATCTGCAGAAAATGCTGCCGCAAGGCCGTAACCGGTTGTCCGGTAATTTTACCCAGTTGTTCCATTTGCTGTGTCAGCCGGCTGAGGTTAGTGCAGGTATTGTACCCGGGATGTAGCTCTACCTGTATACCGGCTTGAGTTAACCGCTTTATCTGTTTTTTAACGCGGGGATTGTTTATGTTATAGTCAGCATCTTGTTTGCTTTGTGATACAAGTATAAAAAATACGGAGGGAATTTTCTTTTTAATGGTTATATCTACGAGTTCCCGGAATCCATCGAAATAGCTATCTTTTCCCAGAATGAATTTTTTCCATAGGATAACAGCGATTTGAAACACACTCGCCGGTTTGAAATTTTTCAGATAGTAACCGCAATCTTCCCACCATCCGTTGTTTAGCGTGTCAATATCATGTGTCATTTCAATCCATGATCCATCGGGACTGAATTTTTTTTCCTTTATGGCAATCCCTGCATCATTCAGTAATCCTGCAAGTAATTTAAAATAGATGGAAACAACAGGCACCGAAGCAAACTGATACTTGCACTGCAATGAGTCGGAAAACCGGAAGCGTCCATGCTTATCACGATTTGTAATGATTATTTCCTGCCAGCCTGATAAAAGAAGAAAACTGTTTAAATAGAAATCAAAACTCAGCCGGCCACTGTTGATATAACTCGATTGACCGGGTTCGGTAAAAAAAACCGGAAACCGGTATTGGTTCCAGACATAGAATACCGGACGTAATGTGTCGAATCGGGTGAATGCTTCGGCATAGCTGCCCTTAAATGGAGTGTGCAGCGTGTCAATTAACGTACTGTATGATTTATCTGTTTCATAAATCAAAGTAAACTGGTTTAATACATAGTTTCGTATGTTTGAATAGGATGGAACAGGAAAGCGTATGTCTGGCATTTTGGTTTGGTTACAGATTTGTATAAAATTAAGCTAAAATGTACAAAACAGAAAAAAAATTATAAATTTGGTATTTCCTTACTTAAATTATAGTTATGAGTAAACTGATTTCAATGAGCGAGGCGGTTTCTATCGGATTACATGGAATGGTGCTTTTGGCTAAGCAGGGTGGCAAGGGCTCGATAAATGTACAGGATATTGCCAGTGCAACACAATCGTCGCGGCATCATGTGGCAAAAATTATGCAGCGACTCGCAAAAGAGGGTTTTTTGCTTTCGCAGCGCGGACCAACCGGTGGATTTATCCTCAATAAGAAACCATCGGCCATTACTCTTCTTGATATTTGGGAGGCCATAGAAGGTAAATTGGTGATTAATAGCTGTCCGCTTGATAAGGATAAAAAAATTTGTTCTTTCGGGAATTGTATTATGGATACTATTGCGCTCCGGATATCTGGTCAATTTAAAGAATATCTTCAGAATACTACTCTGGCTTCGTTTTTAAAGAACGCAGATTAATACACCGAAGTGATATTTATCATTTTATTGATTTTTTTATGTTTGTTGTTTGTAAAAATGTAAAAAGAAAGTAATTTTGGTAATTAAATACCTAAATTCTTTAATTAATGAAAAGACAGATCATAAAGGTTGACGATGACTTGTGCAATGGTTGTGGAGAATGTATCCCGAATTGTCATGAGGGAGCGCTGCAAATCATTGATGGCAAAGTACGGCTGGTGAGCGAATTGATGTGTGATGGGCTAGGCGCGTGTATTGGCCATTGTCCGACCGGTGCACTTGAGATTGAGGAACGCGAAGCTCAACCTTATGACGAGGTTGCTGTTTTAAAAGAAATGGTCCCTAAAGGCAAGAATCTTATTGCTGCTCATCTTAAACATCTTAAAGATCACGGTGAGGACGGGTATTTAAAGCAAGGTATAGATTATTTACTTGACGTAAAGAAGTCATTACCATTTGAGGTGGACGAAATTATTACTGAAGTGCAACAATTAAAAACCGCTAATACAATAGAATCAATGAAAGAACATATTCATGGAATGGGCGGCTGTCCGGGGTCGCGCGAAATGGCATTCAATGCCCAACAGCAAAATGATGGAGAAACGGGCTCGTTGCAATCCCAGTTACGCCAATGGCCGGTTCAGATGCATCTG
This sequence comes from uncultured Bacteroidales bacterium, assembly GCA_964601385.1. Classification (GTDB taxonomy): domain Bacteria; phylum Bacteroidota; class Bacteroidia; order Bacteroidales; family JBBRXJ01; genus CAZRNJ01. The sequence continues at coordinate 29,230 of CAZRNJ010000001.1, forward strand.
ATTAATCCGAGAGCATCGTATTTTCAGCAGGCCGATGTGGTGCTGGCTGCCGATTGTGTGGCCTTTGCCATGGGTAATTTTCATCAGAAATACCTGAAGGGTAAAAGCATTGCTATTGCCTGTCCTAAGCTGGATGACGGCCTGGATATCTATACTGAAAAAATTAAAGCAATGATTGATGAGGCGCAAATCAATACTTTAACTGTAATGATTATGCAGGTGCCTTGCTGCAGCGGGCTCTTGCAAATCGCTTCACAGGCCGCGCAGCAAGCCGGTCGTAAAGTTCCTGTTAAATCAATTGTTGTTAGCTTGCAGGGTGAAGTATTAACCGAAAATTGGGTATAGATATGGAAAGTATTTTGCATTCAACTGTATTTAGTTTTAATTCATCGGTTGATTATTCAACCGGATCAATTGTAAGCCGGCAGTTTGTGAAGAATAATTATGGGACGGTAACTCTTTTTGCTTTTGATCAGGGTCAGTCCCTGAGCGAGCATACCGCGCCTTTTGATGCCCTGGTACAGGTTGTTGACGGCACTGCAGAAATTTCAATTAATAAGCAGAAGTATATTCTGCAATCGGGCGAATCTATTATTATGCCGGCAGATGTTCCGCATGCCGTATCGGCTCCGGTACGATTTAAAATGTTATTGGTTATGATAAAGGGTTGAGAAAAATGATCTGTTTATAAGTCCGGAAAAAACATTTTGTCGCTTTTTTCTCTGTTAAATTATTTTTTTATTTTTACATCCTTGCAACGGTCCCGAAAGGGCTAAGAGGGAATGCCGTGATTCCGGTTACTGAACTGGGAGATTCGGCAACAGTTCCCGCTGCTGTGATCCCGATCCTGCCAAACAGGATTGTACTTCCGACAGACATCCACTGTTCGCTCTCCGCGAACGGGAAGGAGCCGGAAGTCGGGAAAGTCAGAAGACCTGCCGCTGCATACCTGATGTTGTAGCTTTCGGTGAAAAAGCTGCAGGGCATTAAAATGTCCTTCATACACCGGAACCTTTCAAAATCAGAAAAACAGTCAAAGCCATCCGTTAACGGGGATTAGCGGGTAGCCAAATGAGTATTAATTTTTAACCGTTTAACAATGAAAAAAAATGTCGTTATTTTTTGTATGATTTGTCTGTTTTCTGTTGTCCTGAAGGCAACAGATACTCTGCAGATTTCATCATTTGATGAATTATCGCTCGATTCCAACGGGTATTGGAACGGTTCAGATACCACCGGCGGGTTCATTTCAGGTATTGTTTTTTTTCCTAATGCTTACAATTTTTCATTCGGATCCTGGGCATGGTTTGCATACTCATCGGTTGTTGATGATACTACTGCCGGATACGGAAATCAATACAGTTCTTTTGCTCCGGGAGCATTTTCAGGTGATAAATATGCTGTTACTTATGTTGAGACCGATTGGATGAGCGGTTTACCCATCCCTAACAGAATTTCTTTTACAGATAGCTCTGCTCATGTTGTGAAAGGTTTTTATATTTCGAATAATACGTATGCCGCGCTTTCGATGAGAGATGGTGATATGTTTGCTAAAAAATTCGGGGGTGTTTCCGGCAATGACCCCGACTACCTGAGGGTGATATTCAAAGGATATGATCAGTATAATCTGCTTACCGATTCGGTGCTTTTTTATCTGGCTGATTATACCGGAGCGGAACAACTTGATACTATTATTAAAGATTGGACATGGGTTGATCTTCAGCCGCTGGGCAAGGTCAGCCGTGTTGAGTTTTATTTACAGTCAACCGATACCGGTATGTTCGGTATTAATACACCGACTTATTTTTGTATGGATGATCTGACGGTGCTTCGCGACTTCCCGCCTTATTTTAACGATACTCTGGCTGATATTTTTTCTCCGGATACAGTTAATGAAATAAACATATCGCTTAATGGTTTTGTAACGGACAGCGATGATAGTGATACAGCTATCAGATATAGTATTTACAATAGTGATTCTGCTATTGCTGATGTCGCGGTTTTGCACGATACTGTTCGTATTAAGCCATTGTCTGGCGGCACTGCCGAAATAATCCTCGTTGCTTTATCGAATCATAAAGAGGCCCGCGATACGTTTAATGTTATCATTACACCGGTAACATTGGTTCATGGCCATACGTTTGCTCAAGCAAGGTTGTTTCCCAATCCTGCAGGAGAGCAGATTGTACTTCGTTCTTCTTGTATTGGCAATGCAGAAATCTATTCGGCACAAGGTGTTAAATTGATGAATATGCAGGTATTGATCGGTGAAAATATAATCTCGCTGACTGATTTGCCATCCGGTTGTTATTATCTTGTATTGTCGGATACAGAAACCCGCAGTATTAAACGGTTTATTAAACAGTGATGAAACTAACAGCTATATTTGTTTTGTTCATTTGTTGTCTGACTCTTACCGGTCAATATTCTCCTGCTGCCGGAACAGCGGGTTCATCGGCAATCCATTTCAGCAGTCCGCTGTTTAAATCGTGGGCAAAGGGTTGTACGGTTTCACGGGGTTTTATTGATATGACCGATACTACGTTTACATTTTCGCAGGCAGGTACTACCTCCAACCGTGCTTTTTACGGAGAGCCGGCAGATGCTGTGGGTGTGGCCGATGGACTGTCGTGTGTGAGTCTAGGTGATCGTGGCATTGCGGTCTGTTCTTTCGCTTTACCGGTTATTAATGGTCCCGGATTTGATTTCGCAGTTTTCGAAAATGGAATGAAATCTCAGCAGTATCCTTATCTCTGGTTTCTTGAACTGGCTGTGGTTGAGGTCAGCTCAGATAGTGTTCATTTTGTCCGTTTTCCATCTTCATCCCTTACATCATTTGATGAACAGATTTCGGGCTTCGGTCAACTTGATCCTGTGAAAATCAATAATCTTGCCGGTAAGTATATTGCGGGATATGGTACGCCCTTCGATCTTGAAGAACTTAAAGATTGCACGGCTGTAGATGTTAATAATATCCGCTTTATCCGGGTTATTGATGCAGTCGGTTCGGTTGATTCTCTTTTTGCTACATACGACAGCGAACAACGGCCAATTAACGATCCTTTTCCTACGCCCTTCTGGCAAGGCGGTTTTGACCTTGATGGTATTGGTGTTATCAACCAGCTTACACAGGTACCCTTAATTCATGAAGGTAATACTGATGAACTGTTGGTTCTTTTTCCTAATCCTGTCCGGCACGGAATGCGATTGTTCCTGAATCATGCATCGGATGCCCGAATTGTCTGTATCACCGATATTAGCGGCCATGCGGTCCCACCCTTTACTTTTGGAGAAGAAGTAAACTATACGCCTGGTATTTATTTCGTTCATATTGAATTAAACAAGAAATTATTTATCCGGAAATTAATTGTTGCCGATTGAAGTATATTTTATTCATATTGTTTTTATCATGGTTAATTCCAATTCGCGCTGCAGATGGAGAAGAAATAAGGGACACCCTGCTGGTAGATGAGGTGTTGATTGAACATTTTAAACGGTCAGGCAATGGTTTGCATACCATGGTAATTGATTCAGCAATTCTTTCACAAAGTGTTGTGCTTTCATCTACCGATCTGATGAGCCGGCATACTCCGGTATTCATCAAATCGTATGGACAGGGTGGGTTGGCAACGGCATCATTCCGGGGCACGGCTGCATCACACACAATGGTACAGTGGAACGGAATGAATATTTCATCTCCTATGAGCGGACAGGCCGATTTTTCGCTTATACCGGTTTCGGTGATTGATGAAATGACGTTGTTTTATGGCCCAACATCTACCATTCTGGCTAGTGGGGCATTAGGAGGTATTGTGTCGGTGGGGAATAAACCCGATTGGAATAACCGGTTGAACTTTTCGGCCATCCAAACAGCCGGAAGTTTTAATACCTATCATACGATGATGGATGCCGGCGCCGGAATGGATAAGATGCAGGTTCGTACACGCTTGTTTAACGAGTCATCGGCCAATAATTTTAAATATTTCAATACAGCTAACGGACAGTGGAATTATAGCCGGATGAGTGATGCTTCATACAGGAAATATGGCGGTTTACAGGAATTGTATACCCGTTTGGGTAGCCGTGATTATTTTTTTACTCAGGCATGGATGCAATACGCTAACCGCGAACTCCCGCCAATTATGTCGTATCAGGGAGCAGGCAGGGATGAAAATCAACAGGATAATGAATTGCGGATTAATACCGGATATGTGCGGTATGGGAAGCGGGCAACGTTTAAAATAAACACCGGGTATCAGCAAGGGAAGATAGATTATTATCTTGCACAGAATACCGGACAATCAATGATGGTGAATTATGAGACGCAGAGCAGATATGCAACAAATTCGGGACAGGCATCAATTAAGTATGCTCTTTCGGATAAAACGGTAATTAATAGTTCTTTATCTGCTGCTTTTCATCAGGTTGTGAATAATGATCTGACAACGCACATGGGATATGTTGCCGGTAGGGAAGAGTTGGGCATACATGCCGGCATACAGAAGCAGTTATCTGAGCGATGGTCGGTATTTAGCCAGCTACGGCAGGATTTAGTTGACCGAAGGGGCGTGCCATTAATCCCTTCAGCAGGAGCTGAATTGCGTCTGTTATCCGGCAAAAACCTTGTTCTGCGAACAGCCGCTGCCCGTAATTATCATCTCCCTGCTCTCAATGATTTATACTGGATACCCGGAGGAAACCGGTTTCTGAAGCCCGAAGAGGGTTATAATGCCGATGGCTCAATGCATTATTCATGGAATAAAAACGGATATATGTTTGAATCTTCTGCAACTGTCTATTATTCCCGGATCAACGATTGGATACTCTGGAAACCTACTGAATTCAGATTTTGGCAGGCCGAAAATCTGAAAAATGTTTTTAGCCGGGGAATAGAATACTTTACTTCTTTTTCCGGAATAATTTATAATATGCAATATCGTTTCCGGTTTAATTATGCTTATACACTTACAACCGATGAATCGGCAGAAATGCAAGGATATCCGGCTGCCGGTAAGCAGTTAATATATATACCTGTTCACTCGGGCAATGGCTATGCATCATTTCATTATAAAGGGTATATGCTGTCTCATTCTGTTGTTTATACAGGCATCCGGTATACCTCTTACAGTTATCAGTCGGCTTATGATCATCTTCCGTCACACATGATTCATACGTTTACTGCTGCACGCGCGTTTAAGGGCAAAAGCACAATTGCCGAAATTCAGTTTTGTGTTCACAATCTTTTTAATGTCAGTTATCAGCAAATGTTATGGAGGCCTATGCCTGGCCGCTGGTTTACAACATCGGTACGGTTTAATTTGACAAAGCGAAAAAAATGAAGAATACAATTTATCTGCTATTGGTCATTTTGTTGCTGGCTTGCGGGAAAAAAGACCGCGATAAACCGGATACTGATCTTGTGGTAACAGGCAGGGGATTGTTGCTTTGTAACGAAGGGAATTTTATGTTTGGAAATGGCTCTCTCTCTTATTTTAATATTGATAAATGTGAGATGCATAATCAGGTATTCCGTACGAAAAACGGGTTCCCGGCAGGTGATGTGGTGTATTCTGTTAAAGTGTTTAACGGTGAAGGATATTTAACGGTTAATAATTCAGGAAAGATTATTGTAATGCGTGCCGACAATTTTTTATATCAACGCACAATAACAGGACTGACATCTCCTCGCTATATTGAATTTCTTTCACCGGATAAGGCCTATGTGACGGACTTGTATGATAAGTCAATTGCGATTATTAATCCTTTAGCAGGAACGGTCACAGGCAGTATTTATACCGGAAAAACAACCGAGCAAATGGTTCGGTTAGGAAATTTTGTTTATGTTGTAAATTGGTCTTATCAGAATTCTGTGCAGAAAATTAATTGCCAGACAGATCAGGTGGTTGACTCGCTGACTGTAATTTATCAGCCCAACAGTATTGTTGTGGATTGTAACGGGAAAATATGGGTATTGTCTGATGGAGGTTATCAGGGCATGCCGGGTAAAACTGGCGCCGGTTTAACGCAGATAGATGCTGGTGATCTTAGTATTATACGGGAGATACCAGTTGGAAACGCTGATGCTGTAGCCAGCCGGTTAACACTGAACGGTACCCGCGACCGGCTCTATTACCTTGTTGGCGGATGGAGCGGGTTAGCATCAGGCGGTGTGTTTACAATGAGCATTACCGATACTGTAGCACCGGCTAATGCCTTAATAGAGCAGGGAGCAAAGCTTTTTTATGGATTGGCTATTGATCCGGTTACTTCAGTGATTTATGTCAGTGATGCTGTAGATTTCATTCAAAATGGACGATTGATCAGATATTCTGTCAATGGATCGTTTATTGATGCTTATCAGGCCGGTATTATTCCCGGAGAAATGTGCTTTTATTAGAAAGAAAAGTAAAACCGATAACAAAAAGCATTATTTTTGAACTCCGTAACATACATCGTATGAGTTCATCTAAATCATCTGCAAAACAACAACAGTTTGACAGGCATTATCTTGAGATGGCCCGTATCTGGGCAAGGAATTCGTATTGCAGGCGCCGGCAGGTCGGTGCATTGATTGTAAAAGACAGGATGATTATTTCGGATGGATATAATGGAACACCTGCAGGTTTTGAAAATATCTGCGAAGATGAAGAGGGAAAAACCAAGCCGTATGTTTTACATGCCGAGGCCAATGCAATTACTAAGGTGGCAAAATCGAACAACAGCAGCGAAGGCGCAACACTCTATATCACTACATCGCCGTGTATCGAATGTGCAAAACTGATTATTCAGGCCGGCATTCGCAGGGTGGTATTCTCCGACCTATATCAGATAACGGATGGCATTGACCTGCTGAAGCGGGCTAATATCGAAATTATTCAAATTGCAGATTCGGAATGAACATGGGAATTTCTGAAAAAAAGGGGTTTCAACCTTTGCTGGTGGCTGTTATCCTTTGTATTGGGTTAGTTGCCGGATATTTCTACCGGTCGGCAAAAACAATGAATAATCCGGGGATAAGTCCCTCACGCAATAATGTATTGCTTGAGGCATTGGATTATATCAGAGCCGAATATGTTGATACGGTGTCGGAGAAAAAACTTACCGAGGCAGCAATTATCGCCATGCTCGATAGCTTGGATCCGCATTCGGTGTTCATTCCTGCTGCTGATCTTAAAGAGTATACCGAACCGCTGGAAGGAAAATTCAGCGGTATAGGTATACAGTTTAATATGCAGAATGATACTGTTGTGGTTATTCGCACTATCCTGAATGGGCCATCGGAAAAAATCGGTATACGGCCGGGCGACAGGATTGTAAAAATTAATGATACACTTGTTGCGGGAATCAAAATGTCTACTCATCAGATCATGCGTAAATTAAAAGGGATTAAAGGTACGAAAGTGAAAGTGGGCATTAAACGTTTTAGTGTTGACCATCTGGTTGATTTTATAATCACCCGTGACGAAATCCCGTTAAACAGCATTGATGTGTCTTTTATGGCAGAGCATGGGACCGGCGTAATTAAAATCAGTGAATTTTCACGCCGTACCTATGAGGAATTTATGAATGCTGTTGATCGTCTGAATCGTCAGGGTCTGAAAAAAATGATTCTTGATTTACGGGATAATGGCGGCGGTTATATGAATGCAGCAGTTGATATTGCCGATGAATTTTTACCAGATGGCGACCTGATTGTTTTTACCCAGGGACGCGCTAATCCCCGCAGGGACCTTTATGCCACACGAAAGGGACGATTGGAGAATATCCCGTTAATTGTTTTAATGAATGAGTGGAGCGCTTCGGCCAGCGAGATACTTTCGGGTGCTTTACAGGACAATGACAGGGCAATGATTATAGGACGCCGTTCGTTTGGTAAAGGATTAGTACAACAGCAGGTTGAACTGAGTGATGGCAGCGCTGTTCGGCTTACTGTGGCGCGTTATTTTACTCCATCCGGACGGTGTATCCAGAAACCATACTCGCATGGAAAAGAAAATTATTTCGATGAACTGAACCAGCGTTATCAGAATGGTGAATTCTTCAATCCCGATAGCATTATTCCGTTGGATACACTATCATATACTACAAAAAAAGGCCGGAAAGTATACGGAGGCGGAGGGATTATGCCTGATGTGTTTATCCCTCATGATACCTCGTTTGTTTCTCCTTTCTATTCGAAGGTAGTGTCAATGGGGCTGTTGTATAAATTTGCATTTAACTATTCCGATGCTAACCGTGTAATCTTGTCTCAATTCAATGATCCGTATAGTATTGAAAAATTTCTTACCGGGAAAAAAATATTTAATCAGTTTCTCGAATACTGCAGCCAACAGAAGGTGCTTGCATCATCATCCGATTTGAAAAAATCAGGCAATTATTTACGCGTACAACTCTTTGCCAATATAGCACGCTATATTCTCGATAATGAGGGTTATTACCCGCTTTTATTACAAATTGATTATGGAATGAAAAAGGCGATTGAATACCACATGATTAATAAATGATATGAATAATAGTGAACTGATAAAAAAAATTAATGCAGGCATTAATGATGCACGTGCCGGAAAGACAGACCGTATTTCTTTGTTTTCTTCTTCACAGAAACCATACGGAAAAAATGAGTTTTTGTTTTTTATAAAACCCGAACTGACCATTGTTGAAGACGAACAAAAACGCTCATTGGCGCTTGATCAGATATTGAAACAGATGGAATGCTATAATATGTGTATTGCCGATATAACTATCCTGTCGTCACATTACCTGGCCAGTCAAAATATTATTGCACAACATTACGGAGTAATCAATAAGCTATCTTCGTCTGCTGTTAAAAATATTTCGGATAACGCAAAACAACGATTTTTTGAACTGTATGGATTACAAATTGAAGAGGAGGAAGTGCTGGGAAGTTTAGAGTTTTTAAATGTATTTAGTGAATTTACCCCGTTAACGCTTGACTATTTGTGGCAGAATAAGAAATTTGAAAAACTGGCTGGCGGCACGTATGTTCTTGATCTGGACTTTAATGGCCGGAGAGTTTTTTTGATTAATGGTTTTCATCCCCGGCAACTCGATCATTTTACACGTCCGGGAAGATGTATTGTTTTATTTACACTTTTGTCTGATACCCGTTGGACGATAGCCCGAAATGATTTTATTGGAACTACTGATCCGTCAAAAGCTAAACCCGGAAGTTTAAGGCGTTATTTTCTTGACCGGAAAGAAGATCTTGGGTTGATCTCTGTCAGTTCGAGCTGGAATGGGGTTCATTTATCTGCCGGCCCGGTAGAAGGGTTGGTTGAATTAATCAGATATAATTCAGACCGCGTATCAGGTATTATTAAAACCTCTGTTGATTATTCATTTGGAAATCAATTAGTTGAAAAATATTCGCCGGAAGTTGTGGATCGCATTCTTTCAAATGATACAGTTGATTATCAGGGTCAAAAGGTTTCTGTTTTCGACATGACCGAAGAAAAAGATAGTGATATTGCCCTGAAAATGCTCTCAGAAATATTTTAGAAACAATTTGTATTTTCAGCCAATTTTATTATTTTTAGAAATTGTTTTAAAATAATATTATGCAATCCTTATTTCATAAACCAACACAGGATAGTCCTGAAATTATACTGGATGCGCAAAATGGTGTGTTCCGGATTGCAGGAACGAGTTTTTCCGATAATCCGTTTGATGTATATGATCCGGTGATAACCTGGTTTAATGATTATCTTAAAACCCCAAATAAAGAAACGGTTCTTGAGTTGAAGATGAATTATGTAAATACCGCTTCATCCAAACAGATATCGGATATTGTTGCATTACTGGTGCGGCATAAAGATAAAAATATTAAAGTCCGCTGGTTTTACGATAAGCAGGATGAGGATATGCAGTATGAAGGCGAAACATTAAGTATGACCCATGAAATAGATTTTGAATTAATACCGTATTAACCTAATTAAATAGAAAGCTATGAACCCTTTGTCAATAAAAGGAACTGAAGATATGCCAGAAGTGATAATGGATAAAGAGAATGGCATTTTTAAAGTGTCCGGGAACAGTTTTTCTGACGATCCGATATCAACATTCAAGCCCATTTTTGATTGGGTAGATGAATATATCAAAGCGCCAAATTCTGAGACCGATCTCGAGATTAAGATGAATTATATGAATACTGCATCATCAAAACAGATTACTGAATTGCTCATGCGGTTTAAAAAAGCTGAGGCAGCCAGTAATGTCCTTGTTAAATGGCATTATGATAAAATGGATGATGATATGAAGTTTGATGGTGAGACGTTGAAAGCAGTTGTACAAATGAATTTTGACCTCCTTGAGTATTAATCAATCTATTCATAGCGGTTTTTCTTTTTATACCATCCCCAAATGGTTGGTTGCTTTATTTTTTGTTTGCCTTGCTCTCCCCTCCAATGCTCAGTTTTTCTTTGGTAACGAAACACTGATATCTCTTAAGTTGAGCAAAATCATAACACTGATTGACCGCTATTATGTCGACACGGTAAATGAGAACAAATTGGCTGAAAAAGCCATTGTCAGCATGCTTAAGGAACTTGATCCGCATTCACAATATATTCCTAAGGAAGAAGTTAAAGAGATGAATGAACCCCTCGAAGGTAATTTCGAAGGGATTGGCGTAACATTTAATTTACTTGATGATACAATTTTTGTTATTTCTCCCATTGCTGGCGGACCATCCGAAAAAGTAGGAATTTTGGCCGGTGACCGTATTGTTTTGATTGAGGGACAGAATGTAGCGGGTATTGGGATGACATCCAAACAGGTGCGTGACCGATTGCTTGGGCCCAAGGGAACCCGGGTAAAAGTGGGCGTCAAACGACGCGGTGTTAACGAGATTCTTGATTTTGTTATTGTCCGTGATAAGATTCCTATTTATAGTTTGGATGCGGTTTATATGGTAGATGATAGTATTGGTTATATTAAGTTCAACCGTTTTGCTAAAACTACTCAGGATGAGTTTAATCTGGCGTTGGATAGCTTAAACCGGCTTGGATGTAAAGATCTTATTCTTGATCTTAGCGGTAATGGCGGCGGATATCTTGAAATAGCCGTGCGGCTAACAGATAATTTTTTGCGAAAAGGCGAAGTGATTGTATATACCGAAGGAGTGAATTCACCCCGTTATGATTATAATGCAACCAGTGATGGTCTGTTTGAGAAAGGCCGGTTGATTGTAATCATTGATGAGGGTTCTGCATCGGCCAGCGAGATTCTGGCCGGCGCTATTCAGGATTGGGACCGCGGTTTGGTTGTTGGCCGAAGGTCATTTGGCAAAGGCCTTGTGCAGCGTGCATTCGAAATGCCCGATAGTTCACTTGTACGGCTTACTATTGCGCGCTACTATACGCCATCCGGTCGTTGCATACAGAAACCGTATGCTGAAGGATATGATGAATACGAGAAAGATATTTCGACACGCTATGCTAAGGGTGAGTTTTTAAATGAAGACAGTATTCATTTATCCGATTCACTCCGATTTTTTACTCTTCGTTCAAAACGCAAGGTTTATGGAGGGGGTGGAATTATGCCCGATTATTTTATTCCTTATGATACATCGGGAAACAGCAAGTATTTCAGAGAATTGTTGGCTAAAGGAATTTTGCACCGGTTTGTACTGAATTATGTTGACGATAATCGTAAACAGCTTAGAAAATTGTATCCGGTATTCAGTTTGTTTGACACCGGATTTGTTATAACAACAGAGTTCAGGGATAAACTTATTAAATATGCCGAAAACAATGACCTCCCATTTAATGAAAAGGATTATGCTGTTTCAGGGAAGGAGATTGAATTGCTGATTAAGGCCTATATTGCCAGGGATATATGGACAACCAGCGAATTTTATAAAGTGCTGAATACCTCTAATAATTCGATATCTAAAGCTATTGCAATAATGCGCGATACAGAAACGTATTATCGTAAACTCAGCAATTGAGATTTACTGTAGCTTATTGATTTTTTTTGCCAATTTTGATTTCAGATTGGCTGCTTTATTTTTATGTACCAGTTTTTTCTTCGCCAGACGGTCAATTAATGAGGCCACTTCAGGCAATGCCTCTGATGACTCTTTTTTCGACGACGATTTACGGATTTTCTTAATAGCAGTTCGGGCTGTTTTTTCAAAATATTTGTTGCTGGCCCGTTTGGTTTTGTTTTGTCTGTTGCGCTTTTCGGCTGATTTATGATTTGCCATAATAATTAATTTTCGGTTTATTGGATTGCAAAAATAATAATTTTCAGTTAATTAGATGATATAGTTTCTTTGTTTTCCCTGAAATAGCTGCGCTGGAAAAGCAGCAGTATGGCTACGCCAGTGGTAATAGCCGAATCGGCAATATTAAATACAGGCCTGAAAAATTCGAAATATTTACCACCAATTAATGGTATCCATTCGGGGTAGAATCCTTTTATAATCGGGAAATACAACATATCAACAACGCGTCCGTGCAAAAAGCCGGCATAACCGCCGCCATCGGGTAAAAATGTAGCTACCTGATTAGAGCTTTCAGAAAAAAGAAGTCCATAAAAACTGCTGTCAATGATATTGCCCATAGCTCCGGCAAATATTAACGAGATACAGATAATCAGTCCTAAACTTTTTTTCTCTCCTTCTTCTTTGATTAGCTTTATCAGAAACCAGAGAATGGCGGTTACTGCAACTATCCGGAATAAACTGAGGAGTATTTTCCCGGTTGATCCGCCAAATTCAAGCCCAAAGGCCATGCCATTGTTTTCGGTGAAATGAAGAATAAACCAATTTCCCAGGACATGAATTTCTTCGCCATAAATCAAATGGGTTTTTATCCATATTTTAAGGAATTGATCAAAAAACAAAACCAAAAAAATTATCATTCCGGCCAGAAAGCCGTGGGAAAACCGAATTCTTTTCATGCGTTACTGCCGGTACTCTGCTTTTTTTTAGCTTCAATGCTTAATGTTGCGTGGGGTACGGCCATTAGTCGTTCTTT
>CAZRNJ010000002.1:0-38005 GCA_964601385.1 uncultured Bacteroidales bacterium
TTAAAGCAGAGTGAATAACCTTACAGGATAACCCAGCAAACAGCGAATATCCTATGCCATTATTGGTTGCCGACATGGATGATGTTTATGTAGGACGTATCCGCAAAGATCTGTCTAACCCGAATGGAATCACGTTCTGGTGTGTTGGCGATCAGATACGCAAAGGAGCCGCCCTTAATGCGGTTCAAATTGCCGAATACATGATTAAAGAAAAAATGTTTTAAACAAAGAGCCGCTGAATACGCGGCTCTTATTTTTTACAGGAAAAAATATAATATGAAATTAGATTCCGATCTGCTTAGGTTTTTAAATACGCTCAGCAGAAATAACAACCGTGAATGGTTTGAAAAAAACAAAAAACGATACCTTGCATTAAAAGAAAACTTTGAAGAATTTATTTCAGGGATTATTGCCGGATTATCAAAAACCGACAAAACAATTGCAGGCCTGGATGCCCGGAAATGTCTCTTCAGAATTTACCGCGATGCCCGTTTTTCACACGATAAAAGACCATACAAAACCAATTTCGGCGCCGAATTATCAATGGGTGGCAAACGCAGTCGCTTTGCCAGCTATTATATTCATATCGAACCAGGTGAATGCTTTGCCGGCGGCGGCGTATATATGCCCGAACCCGATGTGCTGAAAGTCATACGTACAGAAATATATCATGACACAGACACCTTTAAACAGATTCTTAAAACAAAAAAATTTCAAAATACATTTGGCGAACTGGATGATTTCGATATGTTGAAAACAGCACCCAAAGGATTTTCACCGGATTTTAAAGATATCAATCTGCTGAAATACAAACATTATATTGTGGGAACAGCAATATCCGACACAGAAATCACTTCGCCCGGTCTGCAAAAGAAAATTATCAAAACATTTGAAACCATGTATCCGTTCAACCGTTTTCTCAATTCGGCTATCATGACCTTAGAAAAAACCGGCCAGGAATAAAAACATAGTTAAAAAAACCAGCACAACTCCGTTTAAAAAACCGGCATACACCTGAAAAGCGGTGTGTGATTGAGTAATGACACGAACACTTCCTGTTAGCCCCGACAATATAAGCAATGATATCAATAATAGAATTCCGCTAACACCATAATAAAACACAAGTATTATATGCAGTCCTATTAATCCGCCCCAGCCCGTTGTATGCAAGCTGATACTAAAATACCGGCTAATCAGCGCTGTGTTAAGCGTTGTTATAAATACCGCAAATAGAAACGAACACAAAATAACCGGCGCCCGGATACGTATTAAAAAAAAATAACACAAAAAATATGTTACTGCCATTATCAGTAATGGCACAATTCGCTCATTACCCGGGATATGGCCCGAATATGCAGTTACCTGTTGATAATACCTGAAAAGCATGATTAATCCGGGCAGTAAACCCGTAATTGAAAACATTATACTTAAGAAAAGAAGTTTTGTTTGCAACGAATAAAGATTAAATTGCGGAAGGGTAAATGAAATTATGGCAATACCAATGACAGGAATAAAAATAGGATGTAACAGATAAGATAAAAATCCTGCAATCGCAGAAAATGACTTATTATAACTACCATTTTCCAATATCATAAAATAAAATCTATTTTACCATTTATTAATCGTTTGGATTTTATCATATCAAAATAACACATTATGGTTAACCTTATGGCTGTATCCCCACAATCTCTCCAATCGCTGTTCCTGCAACAGTTTCGGGCATACTGATACCAGACAGGACACAAAGCGTAGGCATCACATCAGTAATCTGAATGTCTCTTACAGTGATACCCGGCGTGATCGGGCCGCCATACCAGAAAGCAGCTACTGGTAAAGTGTTATTCCGTATTGTTTCGATATAATTTGTTTCGGCCCATCCGGGTTCAAGTACAATCACCAGGTCGCCCGAACGGCCGGCATGAAAGGTGCGCTGCACTTTCTGAAAGACACCTGAAGTATAATTATTTGCCAACAGAGATGTTGAAGTCAACACCTGATAAATACCCGAGCTTTGAATCAGAAAACCAGCCGCCTTTTCCTGAAATGCCGATAATGATAATTTCGACTCATCAATCAGTTGACGATTAAAATAAATATTTTTATTATAATAAAACGGTAGCCATTCTTTATTTCCATACAAAATGTTGAGGTAGCTTTTTAACAGATAAATTGTTTGAGTCGGTTTAAAATATCCGGCAGGTATCTTAAAATCGGCCATAAATGCCGGCTCATCAGCAGTACCCCCCGATGAGGTGAGGACAAGAATAAAATTTTTCTTTCCGCAATGATCATCTAAAAAATCGAGAAAATGGCCGAGATCCTGATCAAGACGCAGATACATATCCTGCATCTCTACCGACCGCAAACCAAAACTTTTATCAATGGCGCGCGATATTGTAAATGCAACCGAAAGATAATCGGGAATGCTGTCTTTCCCCATCTTTTCATTAATAATGGTTGCAATAGCAAAATCTTTAGTATAGCTGTTTCCCCAAGGTATTGTTTTCAGCAGCTTATATCCATATTTACTTTTTAATCCCGCGAGATTGTATGGAAACGTAATCTGCTGGCCAATACCCTGCTCATATTTATTATTGTCGGTAAGACACTGTTTATAACTGTCTAAAGGGAAAAAAGTATTCCATTCACGATTCAGATAAATATCGAATAACCGCTTTCTGTTGAATTCCTGAACCCATGCAGGTAATGAATCGGCATAATTACTGGAAGTAATCCACCATCCATTATCTTCGTTCATCCAATAACAGCCATCGGCATTATGACCGGTTGTGAGAATAGCGCCCTGCGGCTCCGGCGAAATACCAATCACAACAGAAGCATTCTGAGTATTAATCTGTAAATGATCGGCCAAGGTTGTACATAAAAGTTTTGAACCCGAATACCCGCGAGTACCATCAACGGGTAACGGATTAAGTTTACGATATTGATCATCATCAACACATTCGATAACAGTATTCTTCAGTGAATTAAAAAACTTATCGGCAATAATCCCATGCTGAGAAGGAAAGGCGCCGGTGGACAGCGTAGCATAGCCCTGGGAGGGTTGACTCGACAGGTAGGGAACCGATACATTCCGGCAATATCGTCCTTCAGCGGCCAATCGTTTGAATCCCTTATCGCCAAAATACGGCCAGTACTGCTGCAATTGCTGCTCCGACATATTATCAATTACAAGTAACACGACCATTCGCGGCAATGAAGCAAAAGACGGTGATACAATCGAACCCATAAATAACAATAAGGCGAATAGCTTCAGCATAATTGATTTTTGGCTTAAAAATAATCAAATTCATACACTTTTCTTCTCTCACTCAAAGGCCGTTTACTTAACAATATTTTTATTCTAAGGAATTCTATATATCTTTACACGCTTTTTTATTCAGGCGCTTGCAACGATTATTGTCATCGAACAACAGCCGGCATACCATCGGGCTAAGCTTGGGCGGCATACTCATCAGTCTTGGTATTGTATTTGGCGACATTGGTACCTCTCCTCTGTATGTTATCCGCGCTATTATTGCAGGCCGCGATGTAATCGAACCCGATTTTATTTTCGGCGCCCTGTCCTGTATTTTCTGGACACTGACATTCCAGACAACCATCAAATACATAAGCATAACCCTTAATGCCGATAATAAGGGTGAAGGTGGAATTTTTGCGCTTTTTGCCCTTATCCGCAGACGATATAAATGGGTTTATCTGCTGGCTGTCATTGGAGGCAGCACCTTGCTGGCAGATGGTATTATTACTCCTGCCATCACAATCACCTCGGCCGTTGAGGGCTTAAACATCAATTATCCCGACCTGCCGGTAATTCCTATTGCTTTAATAATTATTTTCCTTCTGTTTATTCTCCAACAATTCGGCACAAAATTTCTGGGTAACTCTTTTGGGCCGATGATGATTATCTGGTTTCTGATGCTCGGCACACTTGGAATTGTTCAGGTTTTACAATATCCGGGCATCCTCAATGCCCTGAATCCCTATTATGTTTTCCGGTTCTTCAGCTATCCCGGCAGTTTTATTCTTTTAGGTGCTGTATTCCTTTGCACCACAGGAGCTGAGGCCTTATACTCTGATATCGGACACTGTGGTGCTAAAAATATCCGGATTTCATGGATTTTTGTAAAAGTCACACTCATCCTTAATTACATGGGGCAAGGAGCATGGATATTGAAAAATCAGGATTTGGTTAATAGTTCCATCAATCCATTTTATGCTATTGTACCCTCCTTCTTCATTATTCCGAGTGTTATTATTGCTACCATTGCAGCCATTATTGCCAGTCAGGCCCTCATTACAGGAACCTTTACTCTAATCAGTGAGGCCATTTCGCTTAACTTCTGGCCCCGGGTAAAAAAAAATTATCCCACACTAATTAAAGGTCAGGTCTATGTCCCTTCAATCAACTGGTTTTTGTGCATTGCCTGTTCGTTTGTCATCCTCTTCTTCAAAGAATCGGCAAATATGGAAGCAGCATACGGCCTGTCTATTACCATTACCATGCTGATGACTACTCTGATGCTGGCATTTTATCTGCGCACCCGGCATACAAATCCCATACTCATTGGTTTGATGCTTCTCCTCTTCCTTACCATCGAGGGTTCATTTCTTATTGCCAACCTGAACAAATTTTATAATGGCGGTTGGTTCACGGTATTTATTGCTGCTATTTACAGCATTGTTATGTATACCTGGTTTAATGCACGAAAAATGCGAAATATGTTTCTCATCTTTGTACGGCTCAATAATTATATTCAGGTACTAAAAGACCTGTGTCATGATGAATCGGTTCCCAAATTTGCATCCAACCTTGTGTATATATCACGGGCCAATAATAAATCTGATATCGAATCGAGTATCATGTATTCGATCCTGAATAAACATCCCAAACGTGCCGACAGATACTGGTTCCTGCATATTGATATTGGCGATGAACCCTATACTCTCGAATACGAAATTACACAGTTTGTGCCCGACACCATTATCAAGGTTGACTTCTATCTGGGTTTTAAAGTAGAACCAAAAATTAATCTTTATTTCCGGCAGGTTGTTCATGAGATGCTTGAAAACAAAGAAATTGAACTGACCAGTAAATATGAATCATTAAAAAAACATAACATCGCCGGTGAGTTTCAGTTCGTAATCATTGACCGAATACCGAATTACGACTTTGATTTTTCGGTACACGATAACTTTATCGTGAAGCTATACCAGATTCTGCGCTTGTTAGGAACATCAGAAATCAAAACATTCGGACTCGACAACAGCAATATACTCATTGAAAAAGTACCGTTGGTGCCTGAAGATCTGAGTCATTCAAATTTAGAGATGCACCGGCGCAACGCACCAACCAGTCATGTTAACTGATACGTTGTTCGTGTTCGGTCAAGTTTCGGATTAGCCAAAACACAACACGCATAAGATAAAAGGACAAGCGGTCTCCGATTCGCCCCGAAAACCCTTTACCGGTAAAAAAACGGCTTGCATCTACCGGCCTGCTATCCTGAATTATAATCTTTTCTATCTGATCGTTCATTCGTGATACCCATTCAGATGAAACCACATCGGCATTCATCTCAACACTTCCGTACTCACTCAGGTGATTCAGATTATATGAACCAATGGTAGCCCATTGTTTATCCACAATCGCTATTTTACCATGTACCATGGCCGGCTGATATTCATAAATTTTTATGTTGTATTTAAACAGCCAGTAATAAAGATAATTGGTAGCCCTCTTCATTAATACAGCGTCTGTTTTTTCAGAGAACAAAATCCGGATCTTTACATTGCGCTGTGCGGCTTTGCGTAATGCACGCATTATCGTTTTTCCGGGTAAAAAATAACTGGCAACAATGGTTATACTCGCCCGCGCATGACGAATGGCATAAAGATAACCCGACGATATGCTTCGCTTAGCTCTTATCCAGTCGTGCTGCCGAATGCGAACCAAAAGGCCATCCATAGGCAAAACGGACTTTTTCTTCCGCCGGTAATGTTTATTGGTTCGCTTCCATTTGCGCTGTAACAGATTAAAACAAATACCTGCGACCTGTTCGGCAACCGCGGCTTTAATCACTACTCCAAAATCAAGCCATGGCTTCTCATTGTGATTTCCCCTGTAGCGGTCTGCAATATTTATGCCGCTAATCACTACAATTGAACGGTCAATAACCAGCACTTTATGGTGAAGTCGCCGGCCGAACTTCAGCGTCCACAGATTCACCGGAGAATAAAAACGCAGTGTAATCCCCGGCCTGCGAAGTTGTTGAATAAATGCTTCACTGAGATGATTACATCCATAGGCATCAAACAATAAATAAACCGTTACACCGCGGCTTGCTGCCTTAATAAGTGCTTGTACTACCTCATTTCCTGTTTTATCTTCATCGAATATATATACCTGAAGATGTATCTCCTTTTTGGCCGCATCAATGAGTTGCACGATAGTATTAAAATAATCGTCGCCACTTAACAGCAGAGTCACCGAAGCCGCTGAATGAAATTTTTTTAAAAATCCTTTGGTAAAAATCATAGATGATTAAATCACCTGAGACAACAACCGGCTCTAACGGCCATCAATAAAACGGCCTATTCCGCCGAGTATAGAGCCCTCCTCTTTACCCTTGCCCATAAGTGATGGTGCTTGACGAATAATCCTGTCGGCAAGCCGTGAAAATGGCAATGTTTGCAACAATACAGTACCTGTTCCCCGAAGAGTAGCCAAAAATATCCCTTCGCCGCCAAACAGAACCGACCTCAGATTGCCCGCAACCTGAATATCATAATCAAGGCCGGGAGAGAAGGCAACAATACATCCGGTGTCAATAAATAATGTTTCATTTTGCAGTTTGCGCTCAATAACAGTTCCGCATGCATGCAAAAACACCAATCCGTTGCCCGATAGACGCTCAAGTATAAAACCCTCGCCTCCGAAAAGGCCGGCGCCAAACCGTTTAGTAAATGCAATATCAAGTTGCACGCCAAGCGCGGCACAAAGAAATGCATCCTTTTGACATAACAACTCGCCTCCATTTTTTATCAGATCAACAGGAATTATTTTCCCCGGATAAGGCGAGGCAAATGTCACGCGTTTACGGCTTGCTGCCTGATTTGTAAAATGAGTAAGAAATAACGATTCTCCGCTAATCAGGCGCTTTCCTGCATTAAACAATTTATTCAATAAGCTCTCATCAGGTCTGCTGCCATCGCCCATGCGCGCCTCATAGCTAATGCCTTCTTCCATCCAGTTCATGGCGCCTGCCTCGGCAATAACCGTTTCTCCGTTATCAAGCGTAATCTCAACGGCCTGCATATCATCGCCGTATACTGTATAATCTATCTGATGTGCATTCATACTGGTCAGTGAAAAAAATGTATCGTTTTACCCTTAGGATATTTTACTGAATATACAAACCGTGTTTTCTGCGACTGTGAAGGAGCTATGATATATCGCCAAAGCATCCGGCCGCTGTCAGTATCTACTAAAGCAGAACCTGATTCCGAAAGTTCAACTTCAATATCGTTATTACGCGATACCGGTATCTGGTCTAGTATTTCAATTTCAACAGCAATATTCCTGTTATTACGTACCGTAATCTCAAAACCCTTAATTTCTTTTGTGTTCATGCCAATCATCTTTGTTTCTGTAAAATCGTTCAGTTGCTGCAAACGCACCACAACCTTATCATCGCGGCCCAGAGACAACAACAGTGTATCACTGCTGGTTTGGGGGTTAATGAATGACTGGCCGATAAACATCCCGTCAGAAAAAATATTGGCATTACCCGGCAACAAATTATACTGCCCATAATTGGTAACACTCGCCAGCAAAAAAGCTCCGTCGTTTAACCGCGGTACTGTATGATAACGGTAAGCAACCGGCAAACTATATTCTTTAATTACTACCTTATAATTAGCGCCATCCGAAGGTATGGTTTGCAGTAATTCAATCATATATTCGTTGGCTATCTGTCCCTGTTGTTCTGTAACAATATATTCAGGCGGATCGCTCCGCTGTTCGTCATCACTAACGTTTTCCATCATCTGTGGCTTAGCGGCCGACTCTTCCAACACAGCGGCTCGTGATTTATTCAATACCGGCATGGGTTGATGAAAATCTACAAATAATGGATAAAGCAATGGCCTTTTATTATCAACAGCCGGATTACCGGTTGAAACCGTAAGCTTTACATTTTTCCAGTCATACCCCGTATTCTGATGTACATCTGCCTTATATGTCAGTTGAATCGGTTTATCGCTTCCCGACGACCGGATATCATAAACCGGGTCCCAGCCGGCCTGAGATGTAAGATATGAAAAAACAATTTTTACCTTTGCTGTTCCGGCTGCAGCCAACGTCACCACTACTTCACCGGTTGGCCGCGTGCTTATGCCATTCAGTATACTTAACTGGTTTTCTATTCGTTGTTTGATCCGTTGAAGGGCATCCGACTTTTTTGATTGTTCAAGCGCCGCTCCTTTTATTTCCAACATGCGTGACCTGAAATAGTCGGTTAATAATTTCAGTTCGGCAACAGTCATTTGTTGTTCATTCGATCCAAGCTTGGTATTAACCGACAGAACCTGCTCCTCAGCTTTAAATACAGCCAATTTATCGGTTATACTACGCAAATTATATTCGATCTGTTTGAGCGAATCCTGCAACAGGGCAATATCCTGTTTCCGCTCCTGTTCATCCAAATAATTATGCCGGTAAACAGCCGAAAGTAAAGTGGCCTGTCCATTCACGGTAACCTGCAAACTAGTTGGCAAAACAGCTTCGGTAATACCACCGATCACCTGCCCGGTTGTACCTGCCGATACTGTACACAGCGCTTCGTGTGTTACAAGCGCGTATTGCCGGTACACAGTTACAGATTTAATCACTGACTCTGATTCATTGCCATAAACAACGCTAAATACGTAAAACAAAGCTACTATACACCTATTCATCATACCCTGCGTTTTATCATGGCAATAATTACCAATACAAATACACCATCGGACTATTCCGGCAACAATGTCTAACACAAAATACCGGTACAGTACTTATTTCTGTTTAGCGCCGCCTTCCTTTGCTCCACCATGATTGCAGGCGCCGCCTTTTTTGGCCTGCTTGGTAGTGTCCTGCTTTTCGGTTTTTGCCTTTTTATCTTCTTTTTTCTTTTCCGGTTCTTGTGTGCCGGCAAATGATACGGCTGCCATAAACGACAACACTACTGAAAAAATTAAAATGCGTTGTTTCATATATTCTGTTTTATAGTTAATGCACCAAACAATTTATTTATTATCGAATGTTTCATTATATACAACTGTATTCTGGTTATTTCTAAATTCAACATTATCTACTATCCCATATCCGCTAAATTTTAAATGAATACATTTGATACTGCCCAATGACTGCGTGTATCCGAGTTTATAAATCAGCGTTTCGTTGACATACAGTTTTGCTGTATTATCACTTACATCAAAACGAATAGTATTCCACTTCATCAGATTATAAGCGAGCGACTGTAATTCATCATAACGGCCGTTGCGCACCGAATCACCGGCAAAAAATGATGTCATGCTGGAACAGCCCGTATTAGCCAGTTTAAAACCCGCATCACTTTCAGTAGCCAGCAGTAACATCTCTAGAAAACTACAGTTATTCTGGTTAAACCGACGCCTGAGCAAAACATCAAAGCTAACAGAAAATTTACTGTCCGTAATATCAAAATCAGCAACATTTTTATATTCTATTTCGAAATCGCGAGTAGTATCAACCCCTGCAATAGCAGCTTCGCTAGCCGATATATTCATAGAACTATCATTAATCAGTAATGCCTTATCTATTAAATAATACTCATTATTTTGAATTACACCGCCATCCCATCCATCCGACAAAACCAATACTTTCTCATGCGCAATTGGTTTATTTTTATAAATGAGCAGTACGTTATAATAATACGAATTAAAATAGGTATGCGTAACAATATTCTCCGTTTTGGGCAACAATTCGAGTTTTCCGGTAGGATTGTACAACTCCCCGAAATCTATATATATTTCATCACCATGCAAGCCACTGATATCATAATGAAATGCTGCCGTATGAGGATGATAGCCGCTTAAATTACGACCACTGAAATAATATTCTTCGGGAAAGATACGATTGTAAAAAATTGTTCCCATCCAGATGATAAAAGCAATAATAACGAGCGTCCCTCCTGACAGAATAATAATTCTACGGCTGATTTTTGTTTTGGATGGATTTGTCTTATTAAATTTCTCTTTAAAAGCCGACCAGCTTTCGAATCCAAGATATTTTGCTAATGCATTTTTTGTCTCTATCTGAGGATTGAATTTTTCCTTATACGATTTATCCTGTCCTAACAAACGACGGATAGATGATACACTTAGACGAACACTTGTAGATTGGAATATATCATCACTTAACCGGGTAAAGTGATAATTCGTCCACTCCTCTTTTCTGCCCCATTGTACCTTATTTTCAATCTCCCGGATGCATTGGTCTAAATGCCTTACCTCATGCTCCATCTGTCCGCTCATAGCAATAAAAACTGTTTGATTTAAACAAAAATAACCATTATTCATTTAATTACAATAGAATCGAAGCTTTTTGTTTATACAAATTCTGGTTATATACAAAATATGCATTAAAACAGAGCCATAAACGTATCAATAAAAATAAACCCATTTTATGCAATAGAAGGGTTTCTATTGCATAGCGATTAAGAAAACACATACCATTTGGCTTGTCTATCAACAACCTAAATTCGGAATTAACCCAAATAATCCAATAATTTACCATTTCTAATGGTTTCCATTGAATAAGTTGAGTTAATTTGAACCCGAATTTTTCAGTTATAAAAAATCAATTGAAAAACACTCTTGAAAATCTAATCGTTAGCTAATTGCTAACAATAAGGTTTTTAAGGCGGCATCGCTTTCGCGTAGCTTATGCCTCCGCTAAAGCTACGGCAAAATGCGGATAGCGGAGCAAAGGATTACCGCGTTAATGCAATAAAAATGTTGGTTTTATAGTTTACAAGGAATTTCTATTGCAAAATCACGGTTGAATCAACATCATTGACAAAATCATTCAACACAACAGTCCTATTACTATCAGCAAGCATGATATGATCCAAGGTAACGGGTCCCAAACAATAAAAATGAATACCATATAATTCTCCAGCAGTTTTATTATAAGAAAAATTATAAATTTCATTTCCATTAATGCTGATTTTTGTCTTCATGCGGCTCGTTTTAATCATAATCTGAACAAATTGAAAAAAATTTTGACTAAAACCATTCAATTCATTGAATCTTCCTGATCGTTTAAAATCGCTGAAGCTAATGCTTGACAGGCCGGAGCATCCCGGCGTAGTAAAGGTTGCCTTTAAATTATTGTACTTGCCAAGTAAAAGCACGGTGGCATCATGACAACCGCGGCTAAAAGTTGTCCGGCTGATTTTCATCCTGAAACTTAATGTTAGGTCGTCACACAAAACACCAAATCTGCGGATGTTTTTAAACTCCGTATAATAACTCCGTGTGGTATCAATACCATAAAACGCCAATAAACGGGGAGCAAGATACAGGCATGTCTGATGACCAGAATCCCTGTGAATACTATAATATTTGGGGGGGGTGCGAGTAAAAACCCCATATTCCCATCCATCCGATAAAACATGTACTTTATCCTGCCATAAGATTTTTTTTTCCATCATTATCTTCACAGGATAATAATACGATTGCATATAAGTATGCGTAAGCACATGGCCACGATCAGGCAGCATTAACCGGTGGGGATTATGAAAAAACTCGCCAAAATCAATAAAAATATCATTATTTCCCTTATTAGAAACACTATATTGCGTAATAACCGTTAAGGGTGGGTTTCCCTGGCTCGGAAATAGTGTGGCTACAACTTTTACCGGTCGTAAAAAATAATTACCTGCAAAATATGCTGCAAATAATCCTCCAACAATAAACAATACTAACCCAATCCGCAAATGAACATACTGCTTAATAACATTCCGTAACCAATATTTATAAATCGTTTCACGTTGTTTCTCTTTATATCCCAACCAGGTGACACAACCCATAAAACGGGCTAGTGTGGCTCTGGTTTCAGGCTGAGGTATAAAATCTATCCCGCTTGTAAACAGTCGCCTTACAGATGATACACTCAATGTATCTCCTGTTTTTTCGGTAATCAACTGACTGAGTTTCTGAAAATGAAAATTTGTCCATTCGGTACTTGGCCCCCAATGCATCTCCTGTTCTATGTCTGAAAGGCATTTGCGGATGTATAATTTTTCAGTATGAATGAAACGAAAAAACATAAGAATAACAAAAATAATGATTTATCTTTATAACTCTAATAATTACTTCAATTATGCGCATTACCATCCTGTTGCTTTTCGTAATCTTTCTTAACGCTCCTTACGCCGTCCGATGAGTTGAGATTGATTTGAAATATTTTAATCCTGACAGCATTCCGAAAAAAGCCGGTGAACAGGTTTTACCCGGAATATTGCAGTTGGAAAACTGCAAACAGTTCAACCAGTTTTTCCCGTTGAAGGTACCCGGTAACCAATTCCTTATATATCATCAGATTATTACCAGAATCAGTAAAAATTCTCAAATTATCTATAAATTAAAGAAATAAATATTTTTTTGCCTCGTTTAAACTTTTTTAATTCTTCGATGTCTAATACCGGTTATGCAGAATTTGTTTATCTTTTTGTTTTTTAGCATTGGTATTACCATCGCCACGGCGCAGCGTCAACCCGGGATGGCTATGGCTGATCTGCCCAAAGAAGGTATTGTTACGGGTAAAGTTCAGGACTCATTAACAGGACAGCACATAGAATATGCAACCATTAGTTTATTCCGTAAAAAAGACACCTCCCTGATAACCGGCACCATCACCGACTCGCTGGGGCTATTTCGGCTTGAAGGCCTTCCGTGTGGTAATTTCTTTATTGAAACCAGCTTTATTGGTTTTGCACATCAACGCACCCCGGCTTTTATGCTTACTCCAAAACAAAAAATCAAAGATATTGGTGTTATACGTTTGGTTTCTGCAGCAACGCTCACCGGCGAAGTGGAAATTACTGCTCAGCGGCCCAGAATTGAATTCAAACTCGATAAAAAAGTTATTAATGTCAGTCAGGACATATCCTCCGCAGGCGGCACGGCAGTGAATGTGCTTGAAAATACCCCATCGGTCGAAACCGATATCGAGGGCAATGTTACGCTGCGCGGAAGCACAAACTTTAAAGTTCTGGTTGATGGAAAGCCAACAATGCTCAAAGGAGCCGAGGCGCTCCGCCAGATCCCGGCCAACACCATCGAAACCATCGAGATTATCACTAATCCATCGGCTAAATATGACCCCGACGGCCTGGCAGGTATTATTAATGTAGTTCTGAAAAAAAATAAAACCAGCGGCATAAGCGGAATGATCAGTGGATCAGCCAGTAGCGATATGGGCTACAATAGTAGCGTGCTTGTTAACTATCGCACGACCAAATCCAATTTCTTCACAGGCGCAAGTATGAACTCTATTAATCATTATGTTTTCCGCGATATCACCCGTGAAATCTATTCTGCCGATACCACCTATCTGCACTCATTGGGCAAAGGAAATATGGAACAGGATAATTATAATTTCAAAGCCGGGATGGATTGGTTTCTGACACCCAAAACCTCCTTGTCATTATCGGGCGAGGCAGGCGAATCAAACGGCGGACGTATCTCTGCTCTCAATTTTTATGAACACGCGTCCATGGGTGATGAAAAATATTATATACGCGAGGGAACCAGGCGTGACCAGGGGCCGGAGTTTAGCAGTACTCTGTCGATCGATCATACATTTTCAGGCGAACAGAATAAAATCGAAGCTATGGTATTCTATTCGGCCAGACCTGAGACTGAAAACGCAGTCAATACCGAATATATTGCAGATGCTTACTGGAATAAAATTGCATTCAGCGATTATCAGCAGCGCTCATTCAGTAATTCCGACAACTATAACTGGCGGATAAAAACCGACTACATAAGGATATTTTCGGAAGACAGCAAATTTGAGGCCGGCGCACAAAGTGATTTTGAAAGAGACAACGGAAATTACCGGTTCGAAAAAAACGACCTTATCACCGGCAACTGGGTCAACGATCCGCTGCAAACCAACATGCTCGACTTCCGTCGCGACATCCATGCTGTATACTCGGTGTACTCCAATAAACTGGCCGGAATAGGATTTCAGGCCGGTCTACGGGGCGAGTTAACCGACATGCTGATTAACCAGCGCACATCAGAACAAACTTTCCGCACCTATACTTTTGATTATTTCCCTGCCCTGCACATCTCACGACAGCTTCCGGCCGAACAGCAATTGATGGCCAGCTATAGCCGGCGTATCAACCGTCCCGGAGGCCATGAACTGAACCCCTTCCGGTCGTATATGGACCGTCAGACATTCCGTGTAGGCAATCCGGCGCTCGAATCCGAATACATCAACTCGTACGAACTCGGTTACCAGAAGCGGCTCGGTATATCATTCGTTTCATTAGAAGGTTATTACCGCCAGACATTGAATAAACTCGAACGCATTTCCCGCTTACTGAACGACTCAACGACATACTACACATATGACAATATCTCAAGCGACTACTCAACGGGCATTGAACTTACAGCCAATATCATCTTTTCGCACTGGTGGAATGTATTTGCAACCGGCACTATGTACAACTACCGGATCAAAGGCACTCTGGATACTGATGGTGATGTGAACCAGACCACGAATACCTGGAATATGCGGTTTGCCAATAATTTCCGCTTAAAATGGAACACCCGGATACAGCTTACAGGCTTCTACTCGGCCCCGACAATTACAGCGCAGGGAGAGCGGGGCGAATTTCTGATGACCGGAATTGGTGTTCGCCATGATTTCCGGAAAGGAAAATTCTCGGCAACATTCAATGTTAACGATATTTTCCAATCTATGAAAATTGATATTGCCTCCCGGACAACAAACCTCTACAGCCACTTTATTCTGACACACGAAGCGCCAATCTTCAGCTTGTCGCTCACTTACCGCATCAACAATTACAAGGAACAAAAAGGTGAAAACGGCACAACACGTCCGGATATGAACAGTGGCGACTTCTGAAACAACCCGCCAAACTCTGATTCAGGCAGCGCTCCCGGTAAAGCAAAAAAAACAGCAACTATTGACAAATCTCTAAAACACCCTGTTCATCGGTGTTTCAGGTGAAATCATCCGCACCGGTACCGGAGCATCTATCCCCGATCAAAAAAAATGTCCTGGAATATGAAATTTTTGCTTACAGAATGTTAAATTTATTTTTTTATGTTTTATCTTTGTGTTCAAATTAATAAACCATAATTTATGTTTAAAACTAAAAAATTTACCTAGCTAAAATGAAAGACCTAGTTCTCAGTAATGCGTTAGTTAAGACAACTAACAGATTACGCAGCAATGCCCCTCTCCAGGGCGGCTTAATCATTGGTAACAGAATTCCGAAAGAATACTTTGTCACCAAGGGAACAGGAGAAAGTGAAATCACAGTGCATGCAGGGTCCTATCACCTTGCATTGAAGTCCGCCGGGATAGAAATGGCAAACATCATTACCTACTCGTCTATACTTCCCGGTATCGCCAAAAAAATCCACAAACCAAAAGAGATCATTCACGGAGCAGTTATGGAAACCATTATGGCGGTTGCTAACGGCCATAAAGGCGAACTGGTATCTGCCGGTATTATCAATGGCTGGCTGATTGACCGTGAAACAGGCCACCGCTACGGAGGTCTGGTTTGTGAACACAATGGCAATTACACCCTCAAACAGCTCGAAAATAAACTCGAAGCGAGTTTGAATGAGCTTTACATTAACGGGTTCGAAGAACGCTATGCGCTTCAAAACATCGAAATGCACACCTCATCGTTAACGCCCCGGAAAGAGTACGGTTCAGCCATCGTGGCGCTGTGCTTCACTAGTTATCTGTATCCCATCCTGGCCTGATAACTTAACAACCACAAAATACCAAACTCCTTCTTCCCCGGAAGGAGTTTTTTTTTCTATATCATCATGTTTGAAATATTAAATCTTTTGTTAATATCTTTTAGTCCATGCTTTCTGATTTTTTCTTTATTCTCTTAAGTTTGCACCTGCAAATGATAAACATTAAAAACCATCACTGCAATGAAAAAGAGAGAACTGCTCAGCAAAGAAATCGAACATATTGACATCAAATCGTTCGATTCAACACCCATTATCAATGCTATGCGAAAAATGTCGTTCTCATCACGCGAAACAGCAAATGCTGCCGATATTCTTCTGAAAATGATTAAAGACAAAGAATGTACCAATATACTCACCCTTGCCGGCAGTACCAGCGCGGGTGGCTGTATGCAGGTGTACGTTGACATGGTTAAGCATAACATGATTGACGTGGTTGTTGCAACCGGGGCATCCATTATTGATATGGACTTTTTTGAAGCCATCGGGTTTAAACATTTTATCGGTCGCCGTGATATATCGGACAAACGGTTGCGCGAATTTTACATTGACCGTATCTACGATACATTTATTGATGAAGACGAATTGCAGGAATGCGACAATACTATTAAAAAAATTGCCGATAAACTTAAACCCCGCCCCTATTCGTCACGTGAATTTATTAAACAGCTTGGAGCGTATCTGGTAAAAAATTCTGTAAAAAAAGATTCTCTCATTCAGGTTGCGTACGAAAAAAACGTTCCGATATTCTGTCCTGCCTTCTCTGACAGCAGCGCAGGATTTGGGCTTGTGAAGCACCAATGGGAAAATCCCGACAAACATGTTTCAATTGACTCGGTAAAAGATTTCCTCGAACTAACTATGATTAAAATGGCAGCAGGAACCTCAGGGCTCTTTATGATTGGCGGCGGTGTGCCTAAAAACTTTGCCCAGGACACCGTTGTCTGTGCTGAAATTCTTGGCAAAGCAGTGCCCATGCATAAATACGCCGTCCAAATCACTGTGGCTGATGTGCGTGATGGCGCCTGCTCCTCATCTACACTGCAGGAAGCCAGCTCATGGGGCAAAGTAGATACCCTCTACGAACAAATGGTTTTTGCCGAAGCCACAACCGTTCTGCCGCTTATTACCAGTTTCCTTTATCATTCGAAAGCATGGAAAAAACGCGAAGCGCGAAACTGGACAAAGTTGCTCGATAAAAACTAAACAAGGATCAGATATCATTTAACCCCGGGCTTTTTTCCATTGTCTGTTTATCCCAAATTTCACAACATTGAACCCTGATTTCTCAGTTGATAAATTTTAACTGAAAAAATCTCTTGAAAATCTAATCGTTAGCTGATTACTAACAATAAGATTTTCTAAGACGGCATCGCTTTCGCGTAGCTTTAGCGGAACAAAGGGTTGCTGCATTAATGATATAGAAATGTGGGTTTTATAGTATATAGGGAATTTCCATTGCAAAATACAGAATAAACAATATAATTCGACAACATTGCCATAATCGCCATAACTGAATCATTATTGAAAACGTTGATAATGCTTGTCTTTTATCGTATAACCGCCACCGGCATAACAGCACGACAAACCTTATCATAACTGATATTCAGGAAGTATAATCCCTGACTGACTCCCGGTATTGATATTTGGACAATGTGTTTCCCACTATTAAAACTCCCGCCCTCCCATTGATAAACCATACTGCCACTAATACTAAATAAAGAAAAAGATACAACAGACGATGTTTCAGTGCTAAATTCAACATTTAACAGACCTGAAGCCGGATTGGGAAACACCCTCACACCTTTATAGCCATCTGCATTTTGAGCGGCTGTGTTTTCCGGTAAAGCAAATAATGGATGATACTCCATCAGAAAAATACTGTCAAAATGATATTCCCTGCCTGCTACTGAGGCTAATTGAAAGTCAACCTTCATTTCATCTGTCCACCCGGCCACACCTGCATCAAAAACAAAGGTCTGCGGCTGAGACATTAAAGTAACCTGTTGATAAATCATCTTGGAGTACGGTGAATGATTAATCTCAAATACCAGATAAACATCCACTGTATCATCGGCCTTGGCCTGTAGCGACAGATAATAATGATAACCCGTTTTCACCTGTACTGGTTGTAGCAGTTGAACACACCATGGTGTGCCGGCTGTGCCAACATTTATCTGATATGACTGACTGCCCGACAGTTGTGATGTGGTATCAATGTTACCCGATGCCGTGAGTCCACACGACCGGTATAAATACCAGTTTGCACCATCATGCATAAACTCACTGTTCCGCAACTTATTCACAACCATTGGCAAAATATACCGCAGGGTATCCATCATGCTGATATTCCCGGCCCTGTCAATCACATATCCGGTATATTGCAACGTATCACCTGCAAAATAAGTATCATCCGTCAGGAATGTATCAGTAGTATAATAAGTGCGGTAACCATTGGAAATCCTGTATCCGGCCAGCCCCGACCCACTATCAGTGGCTTTTCCCCATGTAAGACGATAATGACCGGCATCCTCGGTTATGCTGAAATGACCGGCAACCGGAGCTATCGTATCGTTGTAACAACTCAACTGCTCGCGAAACATTTGTTCCGATGAGACATGAAAATAGAGTGCCGAATCCATCTCGCCATTATAATGCTGCCTGACATATTCATTGATTTCGATCCGGCAGTCGCCCCATCCATACCAGGGCGAATCGGGGTTAGCATTCCAGTTCCAGTTAATATAACATAATGCCTTAATGCCCGGATGACTATGAATAAACGAAAAATATTGCGCAAACCAGACATCATATGAGGCCTGTCCGCTCGATGTACTATACCACTTTGATGTTGTTTCACCTATCATCACCGGTTTGCCTGCCACATGAGCAAAATTCATAAAATCTTCTGTATCGGTTTCTGTCATCCCTTCTTTCTTAAAAATATCAATGCCAAACCAGTCGACATAATTATGTCCCGGATAATAGGAATAAAAAGTATTGGTGCCATCCAGCGCATATGCCCAAACGGTAGCAACTTCAAGATTGTTTGCGCGCAACGAATCAGTGATGATCCAATATGCCTGCCGGTAGGTACCCGACTCATAACCATTCCAGTATCCGTTAAACTCATAACCAATGCGAATAAACGCCGGCCTGGCCAACCGTCTGAATCCCTTTACCAGATTACTAATTTCCTGATCATATAGTCCGGCAACAACATCCTGCTCATAATGCTCTGAGGGTGTCCCGTCCTGTGTCATCGAAAGTCCGATCTGCGGAATCACAAAGCCCGGATAATGATCTAACTTTTCCTTTAACCCGTCACTCCATGTGCTGTCCAAATTTTTTAATCCGATATAATACATATAGATCACCGGCTGATGGCCGCTATCCATTGCCAGATACCAGTAATTTGAAAACGCATCGTCATCCTGACCTGCTCCTGTAATTATTTTATCTTTTATTTCCAGCAATTGATTATAATTATTACGGTGAACAAACGGCTCACTATAGCTTAGCGAGCAATAAAAAATAAAAAAAACGATGAGTTTCTGACCGTTCATTTTTTCGTTGTATAATTTTTTCATTCTGATCATCCCCGTTTCCTCGATGATATTTATCAAAGGTATCTATAATTATTCCATTCTTTTCAATGCAAATTCTCTGTTGGAACAAACCTTTGTGCTTTTTAAAATTATTCGCATTTTTAAATTCTGTTTTGGGGATTAATCTAATTTGCAGGTCACATGATAAAAAATATGGGTTAAAACAAAAAAAATATTACTTTTTATTACTTAATATAACTTTTTTTATAGTGTGTATATAATTTTTTATTAAAATATTTTATTAAAAATAAAATATTTAATGGCATAGAAGAATTATTTTGCATTTTTACTATTCATATTTACATTTTTTAATATATATTTGCAATATATTTAAATATTAAAACATTTATAACAAGTTTTATTACAATATATAAATAAAAATGGCAATTTTATGAAAATTATTAGAAAAAGAATTTGGTTATCCATTCTGTTTCTGGCAGGGATTGCCGGAAGCGCGATGGCAGCAGAACCGGTAGCAATTGATACAGGCGCAACGGCCTGGATGCTTACTTCAACGGCCCTGGTGCTGCTGATGGTTCCCGGACTGGCGATGTTTTACGGCGGACTGGTTCGAACCAAAAACGTACTGGGTACCATGATGCATAGTTTCGTATCCATGGGAATTGTAGCTGTTCTTTGGGTTATAGTGGGTTATTCATTGAGTTTCGGGCCAAGTGTCCTCGGCGGATGGATTGGATGGAACAGTAACTATCTGTTCCTGAATGGTATTGATGCTTCCATTATGTCTGCTGGTATTCCTGAATATGTATTCTCAATGTTTCAAGGCAAATTTGCCATCATAACTCCTGCTCTCATTGCCGGCGCTTTTGCCGAACGGGTAACATTTAAAGGTTATGTAGTATTTATCACTCTATGGGTTCTGCTAATCTATTCTCCGTTATGCCACTGGGTATGGGCTTCGGATGGATTTCTGTTTAACATGGGTGCTATGGGTGCAATAGACTTTGCCGGCGGAACGGTCGTTCATATTTCTTCGGGTATCAGCGGGCTTGTGGCTGCTCTTTACCTTGGCAGCCGCAGAGGATATCCAAAAACAACCATGTCGCCAAGCAATTTAACCATGACTATAATTGGGGCCGGATTACTATGGGTGGGATGGTTTGGCTTTAATGCCGGCAGCAGTATTGCCAGCGGACTTCTTACAGCACAAGCCCTCACAGCTACTCAGGCCGCTGCTGCTGCAGGTGCGGTAGCGTGGATAGTCATTGAAAATATTCATCAGGGAAAGGCAACGGCTCTGGGCTTTGCCTCAGGTATACTTGCCGGATTGGTTGCAGTTACACCGGCAGCTGGCGTAGTGCAGCCCGCAGGG
The DNA here is from genome assembly GCA_964601385.1 of uncultured Bacteroidales bacterium. Classification (GTDB taxonomy): domain Bacteria; phylum Bacteroidota; class Bacteroidia; order Bacteroidales; family JBBRXJ01; genus CAZRNJ01. The sequence continues at coordinate 21,022 of CAZRNJ010000002.1, forward strand.
GCTCTGGCTCTTGGTTTTATCGCTGCGGCTGTATGCTATTCGGTTATTTTACTAAAAGGAAAACTCGGGTACGACGACAGTTTGGATGCCTTTGGAATACATGGTGCTGGCGGCATCACCGGAGCTATTTGCTTGACCTTCTTTATCCGTAAAAGCTGGATGGCCTCAGCAGCTCAAGCAGCAATTGATAAAGGTATTGCAACAACATGGACGTTATGGCACCAATTAGCCGTTCAAAGTATTGCTGTGGGTATTTCTATTCTTTATGCCGCCACTGTAACGCTGATTTTGATTTTTCTCACCGACAAAATTGTAGGACTTAAATCCTCTGAAAATGATGAAATGCAGGGACTCGATGCCTCGTATCATGGTGAGCGGGGATATGGTATGCTTTCGCCTAACTAATCAATATTATTATGATGTATCATTCATTTAATCTTTAAAGACAACCATTATGAAACTTATCATAGCCATTATCAGGGAAAATAAACTCGACCAGGTGCGTGAAGCACTCATTGACGCCGAAATTACCCGCATAACCGTATCGCGCGTATCCGGTCACGGGCAACAGATGAAAGAAGAAGTGTATCGCGGTAAAAAAGTGATACCTAACCTTGTTCCTAAAATAAAACTCGAAATTGCCTGTAACGATGCTTTTGTAGACATCACCGTCAATGCTATCCTCAAAGCATCTAAAACAGTGGATGGCGGCGCTTTGGGCGATGGGAAAATTTTTATCCTCCCTCTCGAAGAATGTATCCGCATACGTACCGAAGAACGGGGAAGCAAAGCAATCTGACCTTTTCAGCCGAAATTTTATAAACCCTTCATAAACCTGTTGTGAAGGGTTTTTTTTATCTTGCAAAAAAATTACCAATGAAAATTTATTTTGCCGGACCTCTTTTTTCACTCGCCGAAAAAGAGTTTAATAAAAAGCTGATTGCTGCCATTCAAAAAAATCTTAAACATGATGTAACTTTCATTATCCCGCAGGATTACGGTGAAGAGATTGCCGGTGACCCGGACTTTATTCAGAAAGCTTTCGACTTCTGCATTGCCGGGGTCAGGAATTGCGATGCTATTATTGCTGTGCTCGATGGCGCTGATGCCGACTCGGGAACCTGCATTGAATTGGGCTTTGGCTTTGCTCTGGGTAAACCGGTGATTGGTGTCCGTACCGATTTTCGCACATCCGAGGACCGTGGACTCAACCTAATGGTACCTGGCGTTTGCCATACACTTATCTGGAAACCCGGAGCCAATACCGACCAACTGGGACTGGAAATTGCGCTTTGGCTGCATCATCTGTGCGAACAAATACTGCCACATAATTAGCCAAAAAAGTATTTAAATCAGAACTATTCCATTTTCCCTGCCGGTGTACTAATACAAATTTATATTCAACTGCATTTTAGCACAATTCCGCTCATACGACAACCGGTGATTTTAATCCTGGTAAATCAAAATGCCTTGATATCATCTAAACCATTTTACTGCATATAACCCTGATTTTAGCTTTTTTCGCTATTTTTGCCCGGTCTAAAAATTTTATCCATGAAACTTTCTGTTAATTGGCTGAACGACTATCTCGCTGTAAACATGGAGCCACAGCAACTGGCCGAAACACTCACATCTCTTGGTCTTGAGGTAGAATCGCACGAAACATGGAGCCCGGTTCCCGGGGGACTGAAAGGCGTAGTGGCAGGTGAAGTAATATCGTGCAGTAAACACCCGAATGCCGACAAGCTCAGCATAACTACCGTAAACATTGGTCAGCCCGAACTGCTTACTATTGTTTGTGGCGCCCCTAATGTACAACAAGGGCAAAAAGTACTTGTTGCTACCATTGGTACTGTATTGGGCTCCCAAAATAAACCCTTCACCATACAAAAAACAAAAATACGCGGTGAAACCAGCGAAGGCATGATATGCGCCCAAGACGAACTCGGACTGGGCAACGACCACAGCGGCATCATGGTACTGCCACCTGATACCATTCCCGGAACACCGGCCGCAACCTGTCTCAACATTGCCACCGATACAGTATTTGAAATAGCCATTACACCCAACCGTATTGACTGCGCATCACATTTTGGTGTGGCACGCGACCTGGCCGCCCGTCTGGCAATCAGTCAAAACATTACACTCCGTAAGCCGCCGGTTGATGCATTCAGCGTTGACAATAATAGCAAGCCGTTTACTGTAATTATTGAGAACACGGCCGCATGCTCGCGGTATTCCGGTTTAACCATCTCCGGAGTATCCATCGCGCCATCACCCCAGTGGCTGCTTAACAAGCTTTCGTCTATTGGCTTAACGCCGGTCAACAATGTGGTTGACATCACAAACTTCGTGCTACACGAAATCGGTCAGCCCCTGCATGCCTTCGACGCAGATAAAATAAACGGAAAAAACATATTTGTAAAAACACTGCCCGATGGAACTCCATTCACCACCCTCGATGGGATTGAACGCAAGCTGTCGGCCGCCGACCTGATGATTTGCGACGCGAACGGCGGATTGTGTATAGCTGGAATATTTGGCGGCTCAGTGTCGGGAATCACTCCACAAACAAAAAATATCTTCCTCGAAAGCGCCTGCTTTAATTCCGTTTACATTCGCCGCACATCTAAACGGCATGGTTTATCTACCGATGCATCCTTCCGTTTCGAACGAGGGACAGACCCTGAAATAACCGTATACGCGCTGAAAAGAGCTGCGCTGCTGATAAAAGAGATTGCCGGCGGACAAATCTCTTCAACAATAACCGATATCTGTTCGACTCCATCCAATCCGGCTAAAATTGAACTGTCATTCAGTCGCATGTCATCTCTTATGGGCATTAACATTGATCCCTTGCGTATAAAAAAAATCCTTTCATCACTCGATATCTCTGTTTTGCACGAATCATCCGAAGGACTTACCGTCAGCGTGCCACTCTACAGGGTAGATGTTAAAACCGAAGCTGATATTGTAGAAGAACTTTTACGGATCCATGGTTATAACACTGTTGAACCAAGCCATTCGGTATCTTTCGCCCCTGTACCGGGCAGGCATCCCGATCCCGAAAAACTGCGCAATTCGGTGTCTGACCTGCTGGCTTTCGGCGGATTTAATGAGATCATGTGCAATTCCCTCTCCCGTTCTGATTACTACACAAACACCACAGTAGAAAAAAACTCCGTATTCATAATCAATGCCCTGAGCCGCGAACTTAACGTCATGCGGCAAACATTGCTGTTTGGCGGCCTTGAATCCATTCTGCTCAATATCAATCACCGGACATCCAATTTGCGGCTGTTCGAATTTGGCAACTGCTATGCTTATAACAAAAAAAACAGCAACGACCCACTTGACAGTTATCACGAATCTATGCATCTGGGCTTATTCCTGCTGGGCAACAACTGTATTGGCAACTGGACCACCACTCCTGCCAAAATGAGTTTCTTCACGCTCAAGGCATGGGTCGAAAAAATATTTAACCACCTCAATATTCCTGCCCGCATAACCGAAACCTGCAATTCCTCATCATTATGGCTCAACGGCGGATTAAGTTATCTATTCAAAAACAATGTTATTGCCGATGCGGGCATTGTTCATCAAAACCTGTTATCCCGTTTCGACATTAAAAACCCCGTATATTTTGCCGAAATCAATTGGTCGTTGATTCTCTCTCTGATCAACACACAACCCGCTCCGTTTAGCGAACTGCCACGTTATCCCGAGGTACGGCGCGATCTGGCTCTTTTACTTGACCGGAACGTCAGTTTCGGCCAACTGAGCAAACTGGCCTTTGCAGCCGAAAAAAAACTCTTACGCAATATGTGGCTCTTCGATAGCTATGAAGATAATAAATTAGGCGAAAACAAAAAATCGTATGCCATAGCTTTTATCCTTCAGGATTTCAACAAAACACTTACCGATAGCGAGGTAGATAAAACAATGAATAATCTGATTGCTCTATTTAAAAAAGAGCTGGACGCGCAACTTCGTTAATCAGCAAACATGAACCTTTCTGAACGGATAGAACTGATTAACGGCGATATCACAAAGATCACGGCCGATGCCATTGTTAATGCCGCAAACAATTCACTGCTTGGCGGTGGTGGTGTGGATGGTGCCATTCACCGTGCTGCCGGACCACAATTACTCGACGAATGCCGAACACTTAACGGCTGCCCTACCGGCCAGGCCAAAATAACCCGTGGCTATAATCTGCCTGCAAGATATGTCATTCATACGGTTGGCCCGGTTTGGGCAGAGGATAAAAAACAAGAAAAAAAACTCCTTACATCATGCTACCAAAACTGTCTCGCCATTGCCACTAAACAGAAACTGCTCACTATTGCATTCCCCAATATCAGCACCGGCGTTTACCGCTTCCCCAAAAATATAGCAGCCGAAATAGCTGTTCGTACCGTTTTTTCCTACCTTCAAAAGAATAAAATTCCGGAAAAAGTATTTTTTATCTGCTTTGATAATGAAAATTATTGCATTTACCGGCAAATGCTTCAAAATTTTAATTAAAACCGAACATTCGAACAACTCATGCAACAGATAAAAAACTATCTCTCACTGGTAACTTTCAGTCATACGGTGTTTGCTATGCCTTTTGCCCTGATTGGTTTTTTTCTCGCAATATATAATGGATACCCTTTTAGCTGGCGGCTACTGTTATTAGTAATTCTATGCATGATTTTTGCCCGCAATGCAGCCATGGCCTTCAACCGCTTTGTTGACCGTTCTATTGACCTGAAAAATCCACGCACCGCCCTGCGCGAAATACCCCGCGGTATCCTTCGGCCTCGTTCAGTTCTTTTTTTTACCGCTATCAATTCGATCTTATTTATCACTACTGCTGCTTTTATTAACTCGCTCACGCTGGCCTTATCCCCGGTTGCTCTTTTCATAATCCTGGGTTACAGTTTTACAAAAAAATTTACTTCACTCTGCCATTTTATACTCGGACTGGGCCTGTCTCTTGCTCCCATAGGTGCTTATCTGGCTGTTGCATCCCGTTTTCAGATTATTCCATTATTATTTTCATTTATTGTCTTTTTTTGGGTTAGTGGGTTCGATATTATCTATGCATTACAGGATGAATCATTTGATAAAACTGAAAAACTTCATTCTTTACCTGTCCATATAGGCCGCCGCCATTCTCTTGTCTTTTCTGCCATTGCTCATCTGTTTTCTGCCGCCCTTGTTATTTCTGCCGGCTGCATACTAAATGCTTCGTTTTATTATTGGTTTGGTTCTCTGATATTTATCGGCTTATTAATTTATCAGCATATTTTTATTACTCATGATAATATTAGCCATATTAACCGGGCATTTTTTACATTAAACGGTATTGCCAGCATTTTTTTTGCATTTTTTACTATTGCCGATTTCCTGTTTTAGCCATTTTCGGTTATCTTTAGGGGGTTTTATGCAATATGACGAGTAAGGATTTCTTTCGGTTCTCGCTGCTATGGCCGGTAATAACAATTGGCTGGCTGTTTCTTTCGTCTTTTTTTACAAGTATTATAATTGCACAATTTAATGCTTCCGAAAATATTTCTTCTACCCGCGGGCTTTCTCTGAATACTGTTAACAGCATCCTTCAGGACAACGACGGTTTCCTCTGGATAGCCACCGGATACGGGCTAAACCGATATGATGGTTACTCCTTTAAAACTTTTTTGCACGATCCGCTCGACACAAACACCATTTCTGATAATATTATCCGTGCTTTACATATTGATAAAACCGGTTGTTTATGGATTGGTACAGAAAATGGACTTAACAGATTCGATAAAAAAAGAAATCGCTTTGTCCATTATTTTTCTGACCCTTCCGACTTTAATTCCCTTAGCGATAATTCGATTCAATGCATCCTTCAAACCAAAGATTCATCATTATGGGTGGGGACTATGGCTGGTGGTTTAAGCCGGCTGGATATGAAAACTCAAAAATTCAAATCGTACCAGTACAATACCAAATATCCCGGCGCTATCGGTGCAAATTATATCACCTGCATGGCCGAAGATTTTGAATCCAATTTATGGATTGGATGTGTAACCCGCGGATTGCATCTCTACAAACCGGAAGCCGATAGTTTTTCCCGCTTTGTTCATGACCCTTCAAATCCCAATTCTATCAGCAATAACAGTATACGCTCTCTATTTGTTGATAAAAACGGCATTGTTTGGGTTGGGACAATGAATGGACTGAATAAAATGATTAAAACAAATAAATCCATTACTTTCGAATCATCCCGTAACCCATTAATTAAATCATCGGCAAACTGGATAAATAATATCTATTCTGATCGTGACAATACCATGTGGATCAGTTTCCTGGGTGATGGTATTTATCAGTTTAATCCTTCCAAAAAAACATTCTCTCCCGCAAAGATTGCCAATATTAACGATAATTCCCCCCTACCTGTGAATTGCATCTACGAGGACTGCTTTGGGCTTTTATGGTTTGGCACCTTCGATAATGGATTATTTAAACAAAATAAGCAGAACAGCCGCTTCTCTCTTTTCGAATACCATCCCGACTACTCGGGACTAAGCGGACGTGTCGTTACAGGTGTAGTTGAAGATAGAAATGGCAATGTGTGGGTTAGTACTCTGCGGGGCGGCCTTAACCAGATTTCCGGTAATGATAAAACACAACAAATTACCTGGATCCAGGCGGCAAAAAATGATCCCTACCGCGCCGACCTTAATAAAATATTCACCCTGCTGATTGACCGGCAAAATATTGCCTGGATTGCCACAAATGCCGGTTTATTATCACTCCCGCTCTCACAACTCGAAGCAAAAAAAGTATTATCACTTTCCGATCTCTACTCCATCAACAATGAAAAAATAAATACGGTTATTTTTGACCTTCTCGAAGACCATGACGGCATTCTTTGGGCTATCGGCTTAGGAGGACTGATGCGGATTGATAAAAACAGGGTTACGCCCGAAAAAGAACCGTATTGTATTTATACTTCAAACACAAAAGGACACAACAGCATAAGCAGCAACCGGGGATATAAACTGTATGAAGACAGCCACGGATTCCTGTGGATTGGCACTTCAAATGGTTTAAACCGTTTTGATAAAAAACTCGAACACTTCACCATTTACATCCATAACGACCGTAAATCAGGCAGTTTAACCAATTCTTTCATCCGCTCAATTTTAGAAGATAAAAAAGCCGGTTGTTTGTGGATTGGAACTCAAGGCGGCGGGCTAAACCGGCTTGATTTATCGAAAGATATTTTTTCATCATTTACCACAAAAGACGGATTACCCAATAACTGCATCTGCGGTATTCTCCAGGATAAAAAGGGCAACCTCTGGCTCAGCACTTACAAAGGGATTTCGTGCTTTAATACCGTTACACAAACCTGTAATAACTATACATGGAAAGATGGTTTACAAAATGATGAATTCAGGCCCGGTGTTTACTTTGCCGGCCAATCGGGACGATTCTATTTTGGCGGAATACAGGGGCTGAATATGTTTTTTCCCGACAGCATTACCAAAAATCTAATCAAACCGCGCATTGTATTCACCGAACTGCGCATATATAACCGGGTTGTAAATCCCGGGGAAGCCATAAAGAACCATCTGTTACTCCCCTCCGCGCTCCCGTACTGTAAAGAAATCTCTATCCCCCAGCGGTTTAAAGTTTTTTCTATCGAATTCAGCGCCCTGCATTTTAAAAATCCCGAAATGAACCGCTATATGTATATGCTCGATGGATTTGATAATACCTGGAATCAGACAAATAGCTCACAGCGGGTTATTACCTACACCAATCTGCCCGGTGGCACATATACTCTTAAAGTCAGCGCTGCAAACAGCGACAACGTCTGGACTACCGAATTTGCCACACTGACGATATGCATCAAACCGCCTTTTTATAAAACCATGCTCTTTTTTATTTTGCTGGCATTACTGCTTCTATCCGTATTCTTGTTCCTGATCCGCAAACGGGAAAAGAAACTGATTTTTGAAAAAGATTTATTCGGCTACGATAGCAACCTCCTGCAAACCCTGATGGACAATATTCCCGACACCATTTACTTTAAAGATAAAATCTCTCGATTTATCAAAATCAATAAAAAGAAAGCAGCCGAAATTGGTCTTACCGAACCCAAAGAAGCTATTGGTAAATCGGACTTTGACTTTTTTGAACATGACGATGCTTTAGCTGCCTATAACGATGAGCAGCGGATTATTCAAAGCGGAACCCCATTGATTAACAAGCTTGAGAAACGGCTGAAACAAGGCGTCGAAAACTGGTATCTGGCAACAAAAGTACCTATGTACAACGAAACGGGTACAATTATCGGAACGGCAGGCTTTACACGTAACATCACCGAACAAATAAAAATGAATGAACGGCTGGAACAAGCCCGCAGACAAGCCGAAGAAGCCGACCAGCTTAAAACAGCTTTCCTTGCCAATATGTCGCACGAGATACGTACCCCAATGAACGCTATTATTGGCTTTTCTGAATTGATTGATGACCCCGCGCTTGACGAAAAAGAAAAAAAATCATACATTGATTATATTAAACATAACGGAAAAGCATTATTATCCCTTATTGATGATATAATTGATTCGGCCAAAATTGAATCAAACCAGCTCATCATTAAAAAAACAATTTACGACCTTAATAAACTGCTGGACGAACTATTGGTGTATTATAATCAGGAAAAGAAACAACGCAATAAAGATCAATTGAAAATCCGGCTGTCCAAGGCCATTCAATCCGAATCGTTCACTATCTTTACCGATCCCTACCGGCTCAAACAGGTTTTCCATCACCTGATGAATAATGCCCTGAAATATACTGATACCGGTTTTATTGAGTTGGGATACCATTTTAAAGATAAAAATACAATTGAACTGTACGTGAAAGATACAGGTATTGGCATTCCTCCTGAAAAACTGCCAAATATTTTCAAACGGTTCAGTTATGCCGATACCCGCATCAATACATCAAATAGCGGGACAGGATTAGGTTTGTCTATTTCCAAAAGTTTGATCGAACTCATGGGCGGATCCATCCGCGTAGAATCTGAACCCTTTAAAGGTACGTGCTTCTATTTTACTCTCGCTATTGCCGAGCCAACATAAAAACCTTATTGCATTGAAAATTTACAATTGTACCTGTTCCTTCCCTTTACCCCCGATTACCATCTTTTTATAGTACCTTTGCAGTTTATAAAAAAAATGTATGGGGATAAAAAATAAAAAAATATTCCTTTTGTTATTTGCCCTGTTTCCCATTCTTCCGGCAACATCCCAATACTTCGGCCAAAACAAGGTACAATACCGCCATTTCGATTTTAAGGTTTATGAAACTCCTCATTTCCGCATTTATCATTATCTCAAAAACACGCAATCGCTCAATGCCCTGGCTACACTCTCTGAGCGATGGTATACAAGACATCAGGCCGTATTTAAAGATACGTCTTTTGAAATTAACCCTGTTATCTTATATAATAATCATGCCGACTTTCAGCAAACAACCATTATTGAAGGCATGATTGGTGTCGGAACAAGCGGTGTTACCGAAGGTTTCCGCACACGCGTAATTATGCCCTTTCTCCAATCGAATAAAGAAACGTCTCACGTCTTTGGCCATGAGCTTGTGCATGTTTTTCAGTACAACATGATGAAAAATCACGACAGCTTAATGCTGAGTTCCATCATGAACATACCAATCTGGATGATTGAAGGTCTTTCCGAATACCTCTCCATTGGCCGGAAAGATGCTTTTACTTCGATGTGGATGCGCGATGCCGTTAAACAAAATCGTATCCCATCTATGAACGATCTGGTTACCCGGCCCGACCTTTACTTCCCTTACCGGTACGGACATGCTGCATGGGCTTTTATTACAGGGCTGTGGGGCGATGATATTATCCGTCCCTTATTTATAAATACAGCACTTTATGGCTTTGAACGCGGATTTAAATACACACTTGGCGTTTCCCCCGACACCCTGTCTGTTGCCTGGAAACGAATGATTACGGCAAAATACAAGCCATTGCTCGACTCGGCCAATGACAACCGTGTAGGCGAACTACTATTCTCAACCGAAAATGCCGGTGAAATTAATATCTCCCCGTCAATCAGTCCGGATGGCGAAAATATCATTTTCTTGTCTGATAAAGATGTAATTTCACTCGACTTGTTCCTTGCCAATCCGAATACCCGTAAGATATCGCATAAAATAACACGCTATATGCAAAAGGCATATATTGACGAATACAAATATTTCACCACTTCGGGCAGTTGGTCTCCAAACAGTAAAAAATATGCGGTCACAACATTTATCAAGGGTCAGAATAAGCTACTCATTCTTGATGTAGAAAAAGGAAGGATTGTAAAAAAAATCCGGATCCCGTCACTCGAATCATTTTCAAACCCTGGCTGGTCGCCCGATGGTAACCGTATCGTACTGGCCGGACAAGAAAACGGGCAAAGCGATCTGTATCTTTACAACCTGCAAAACGGTAACCTGGAAGTGCTCACAAACGACTGGTATAGTGATTTTCAACCCGCCTGGTCGCCCGACGGCAACTATCTTGTTTTTGTCAGTGACCGCGGCCCCGATACACAGCTCGATAAACTAATCTTCGGATCCTACAAACTTTGTATTATGGATATGCGTTCCTACCAAATCTCAACTCTGCCTGTCTTTCCCGGCGCCGATAATATTGACCCTCATTTTTCACCCGATGGCCATTCTGTTTATTTTCTATCCGATGCCGATGGTTTCCGTAACTTATACCGCTACGATATTGCCGATAACCGTGTGTTTAAACTTACCGATTATTATACCGGCATCTGCGGCATCACGTCCCTCTCTCCGGCTATTAGCATATCACAAAAAACCGGTGATATTATTTATACTTTATACGAAAAAGGCAACTATTCAATCTATAAAGTCAGTCCTTCGGATCTCATTCCAATTCCTGTTAATCCAACCGATATCAATACAACCATTGCTGTTCTGCCTCCTGCCGATAATCTGTCGCCCGGTGTTTTTGTTAACCAAAACCTCGAGAATCATTTCGTAGACAGCAATTACATATTTCGAGAAGAAAAATACCATTCAAAATTTCGTGTCGAATATATTGGCAGTACTGGCGTAGGCGTGGGTGTCAGCCAATACGAAACAGCAATGTATGGTGGTGTCAGTTTCTGGTTTAGTGATATACTTAAACGGAATCAGATTTTTACTGCGGCACAAGTAAACGGTGAAGTGGAGGATTTTGGCGGCGCCTTTGTTTATATCAATAAAGAACACCGTGTCAACTGGGGATCAGGTATCAGCCATGTTCCCTACCGCTATTCGTTCTTCTATTACAAACCCGACAGTTTAGATGGCGCCTTTGTAGATAACCTTGTGATGATTGATTACCGGACATATATTGACGAACTATCCCTCTTTAGCTATTTCCCGGTGTCACGTAAAAACCGCTTCGAAACCGGCATTGGAATCACCCGCTATAGTTTTACCATTGACAGCATCAATAATTATTACACATCAGGATACAGGGTTGATAAAACCGAAAAGCGGCTCGAATCACCCAAAGCCCTCGGTGTTTATTCTACTTACGTGGCCTATGTAGGCGATGATTCGGACTTTGGATTTACCTCACCCATGAAAGGATACAGATACAGGGCCGAAGTGGAAAAAAATTTCGGCGATATCAATCTGGTGGGCGTGCTATTTGATTACAGAAAATATTTTTTTATTAAACCGGTCTCACTGGCCTTCCGCAGTTTCAATTACACCCGACTGGGACCTGGAAGCGAAAAAGCTCTTTACCCTCTGTACATTGGTTACGACTACTATCTTCACGGATACAACTATTGGAGTATGGAACGCTACCAATCAAAAAACAGTACACTCAGCACAAGCGACCTTATCGGTAGCCGCATGATTGTAATGAATACCGAATTCCGCTTCCCCTTCAGCGGACACCGGCGTTTATCATTTATCAGTTCCAAATTTTTCTATACTGACCTGATATGCTTTTTTGACGGAGGATTGGCCTTTTCGCGTAACGATGTGATTAAACTAACATGGGAGCCGCAACCCGAAGCGCGTGTACCTGTTTACAGTACCGGTATTGCCTTACGGTTTAACCTTTTTGGCATGATGGTACTTGAACCCTATTATGCTTATCCTTTCCAGCGACAGCTTGGCCATGGAGTATTTGGCCTGGCACTGCTCCCCGGCGGTTGGTAATACTGGTATACATCGTACACCGAAATATTTTACCTTTGCCGCAATCAATACATTTTTATTATGGCATTACAATGCGGTATCATCGGCATCACCAACGTAGGTAAAACAACACTCTTCAATTGCATGTCAACCAACAAGGCCGAAGTAACAAACTTTGCCTTCAGTGCCAGTAAATCAAATATAAGCGTCATCAATGTCCCTGACCAGCGATTATTTGAACTGGAAAAAATTCAACCAACTGAAAAAATCGTTCATGCTACTGTTGAAATCATTGATATACCGGGGCTCACAAAAGGCGCTAATCAGGGCGAAGGCGTTGGCAATAAATTCTTGGCTGATATCCGCAATACCGATGCCCTGATTCATGTGCTGCGTTGCTTCGACGATCCCAATCTGCCTCACATTGACGGATCGGTAAACCCCGTGCGCGACATCGAAACCATCAACTTCGAACTCCAGATCAAAGACCTCGAATCCGTTGAAAAAAAATTGCAGCGGCTCGAAAAAGCTGCTAAATCAGGCGATAAGGATGCTAAACGCGGAATTGAAATCCTTTCAAAGGTCAAAACTCATCTCGAAAATTTTCAGAATGTAGCATCTCTCAAACTTGACGATGCCGATAAAAAACATATTGACGACCTGTTTTTACTTACCGTCAAACCCATAATGTATGTATGTAACGTTGATGACCAATCAGCTATCAGCGGAAACAAGTATGTTGAACAGGTACAAAAATATCTTTCCGGCACTACCGCTTCCATGCTAATTATAGCTGGCAAACTCGAAGCCGAAATCGCTGAACTGGATGATGTAAACGACCGAAATGAATTCCTCGCCTCTGTCGGGCTCTCCGAACCATCTGTCAACAAGCTTATTCGTGCCGCTTACGACCTGCTCGACCTGCAATCGTTCTTTACAATAGGCCCTAAAGAAATCCGCGCATGGACTATTAAAAAAGGAATGAAAGCGCCGCAAGCTGCCGGTGTGATCCATAGCGACCTCGAACGTGGATTCATCCGTACAGAAGTTATTAAATATGCCGACCTGATCGCTCTTGGAAGTGAACTAAAATGCAAAGAGGCCGGAAAACTTTTTATCGAAGGAAAAGATTATATTGTACAGGAGGCCGATTGCCTGCATATCCGCTTTAATGTTTAATCCGTTGAATAAAGCTCCCGACAAACGAATTATCCGTTTTATCCGTAGTCATCATGTACTCACAATGGCTACCTCCGCAAACAACATCCCCTGGTGCGCCAATTGCTTTTATGTATATTTGCCCGAATCCAATGAACTGCTTTTCACTTCAGATGATACAACACGACATATCAGCGAAGGGCTGATGAATAATACCGTTGCCGGATCTGTTGTGCTTGAATCGCGATGGGTGGGGAAAATCCGTGGCCTGCAGTTTACCGGAACATTGCGTCCGGTTGAAAATTACGAACTGCCCCAATACCGCAAGCATTACCTCAAACGGTTTCCTTATACTGCGCTGACAAAACTAATGCTCTGGAAAATAATATTAACCGGATTAAAATATACCGATAACCGGCTGGGGTTTGGAACAAAAATTTACTGGCCGGAAAAAAAATAATCAACGATTATTGATTCGTGTATTCCACAGTAATTCGGCAATCTTCAAATCGCGCAGTGTAGTAATTTTAATGTTTTCCGCATTCCCTTCAACGAGATGGATGCTGTGCCCTGCCGACTCAAGCACCAGAGCATCATCGGTAAACCGCTCGTTATATGGTTGCTGATAGGCCTCTTTTATCAACCCTGCCCTGAATGTCTGAGGTGTTTGTATAATCCGCAATTGCTCCCGGTCTATCATCCGGTTTCCCCGGCTATCTTCTATTCGTACCGACTCGTGCATTATACCATATGGAACAGCATTGCCGAATTGTGATGCAACATCAAAACAACGCTCAATGGTAACCGGGCTTACCAACGGGCGAACGCCATCATGTATGGCCACTACCGAATCATCATCAATCAATGTCAATCCGTTCTGCACCGAATGAAAACGCGTTGCTCCGCCAACAGTTGAATGATACCTGTAATCGAACCGATAAACCCTGCAGAGATCATCCCAGTACTTACGCTGTTTTTCCGGTAATACCACAACAATTTTATATGCAGCATTATGATTAAAAAAAATACGAATAGTTTGCATCAATACTGGTTCGCCGGCCAGCAGCATGAACTGTTTAGGAATCTCCGATTGCATGCGCGATCCGCTCCCTCCGGCAACTATCAGTATGGCCTTCTTCATCTGCTAACGGTTAAATGCAATATTCAGTGAAAAAATATGTGAATACAGAGCAAGCGATTTATCACCAATATCAGTAAGCGCATAATCAAGATGAAAAGCAAGAAAACGTATACCCAGCCCTATATTCGGCTGAAAACTATAATATTCGCCATCATAGCCCATGGCCTGCTGGATGTTGCCTATGCCGCCACGAACAAAAACAATATCATCATAATTGAACTGAATACCCATGTGCGGTGATATACTGGCAAAATTGCTCTTAATCAGTTCGTGCCTTTTTCCGTCAAAAGTAATGTCAGCATCAATTTCTGTAAGCATGCTGAAGTGTTTGAACAACCGCGCATCGTATGCCACACCGCTGATCAGACGGGGCAAGGTAATTTCAAAAGAATTTTGCGGCATCTCATTCCCGGTAAGAGCAAACGGCTCCTCCAGCAACTCGTTATTAAAACTCCAGGCATTAAAAGTTGAGGTAACATCACGCCCTGCTGCACCGAAAAGCCAATTTTTATACCTGTACTGAGCGCCAACATCAAAACCAAAACCCCAGGACTGGGCAAATTCCCCAATTACACGGCGGATAATTTTAACATTTCCTCCAATACTTAACCCTTTTACGGATGGTTTACGCGCATACGACAGTAATACAGCATAATCGGCAACTGAAAATTTCGTAATCCGGTTATAGTTAATATCACCGTTTTCATCATACAAATCGAGCGTATTCGGAATATCGTCAACGCCAAAACGTACAATACTGGCTGCAAATCCGCTGGACGTATCGAGCCGCATAGCCGCCGCCAGATAGTCGAACTTGGCGATCTGCGCAAAATATTCGGCATGCATCAGCCCGATCTCTATATCGCGCGATAGAAAAGCCAATCCCGCCGGATTCCAATAACCCGCAGTTACATCATTCACGCCGGCAACAATACTGTTGGCCATGGATAGTGGCCTGGCGCCTACACCAATAGCCAAAAACTCGTTGCTGTATTTTGGCGGCTGGCTATTTGCACGAAAAATAATCAGCAAAACCAATACTAGCAGTTGAAACCGTCGCACATTCACAATAAACCATTTAGTAATCACAAATAAAACTATCTTTTATTACTTTTATTGCCATAAAATTAGCTTTTTTATGGCTTCAAACAGTCCCTGGATAATACATATCCCTAATGCATTAACAGCATCGAACCTGTTTTGCGGATGCCTTGCGGTATCTGCTTCCTTCGGCAATCAGTACAGGGCAGCCCTGGGCTGGATCATTGCCGCTGCACTCCTTGATTTTGCCGATGGCTTTGCGGCCCGCCTGCTTAATATCAAATCTGAATACGGCAAAATACTCGACTCCCTGGCCGATGTCATCAGCTTTGGCATTGCTCCGGCTGCCATTATGCACAACCTTTTTCGCCACATTTATATCACCTCACCTTTTCTCTTTGGTATTCCCGTAAGTGGATTCTTCAGCGAAATTGTAATTTTTTCTCCTTTCCTTATCACTGTTTTCTCTGGACTGCGGCTGGCTAAATTCCATCTCGATACCCGCCAAACGACATCATTCATCGGACTACCCACTCCGGCCAATGCACTATTCTTTTCGTCCCTTGCTTTTTTTCTCTTTTCGTCTCCCGGCCGCCTTGCACAAATATTATCATCCTACACCTTTTTATTACCACTCATTATCCTCTCCTGCTATCTGATGATTTCGGAAATACCAATGTTCGCCCTAAAATTTAAAACATTCCGGTGGGCTAAAAATAAAATCAGGTATTTTTTCATCATTATATCTGCCCTGCTCATTGGTTTTTTAAACATTCCCGCAATACCATTGATCATTCTTTTCTACATTTTACTCTCAATAATCAATTATAAAAAAACTGCTTAGGATTTTTCTATCCTAACCTTTTAATCCTATATTTTATGAAAAAAACTGTTTTACTCTTATACCATTTGGAATTATAATTTAGTCCAAATGTCATCCGTATAATGCTTTACTTTGCTGCCCGCGTGTCGCTGAAGCTTCAGCGGGGGCACAAGCTACGCGAAAGCGATGCCGATGTAACAAATGTTTAGTCCATTTACATTGGACAATTACATTTGTCCAATCGGTATTATTTGCTGTTTTGACATTATCTGCGTAGGGACAAACAAACGCCGACATTGATGGCAATGTTTACCCCACAGTTACCATTGGGTGCCGAATCGGGATGGCCGCCAACCTTTCTGATACCCATACCCCTGACAGTACCGAATAGATTAAAGTAATTGCTAAAATTACAGAATACCGTAAAATTGTTATTGAATAAATTCCAACTGTTTATATTTGTCACAAATTATTAGGGCCAATTAATATAGCTCCGGATATTTAATCAAAACATTTTACCATTAACTACATGGAACCAAAACAGATATTTAAAAAACATCTTGCACACACATCCTTATTTC
>CAZRNJ010000003.1:0-36033 GCA_964601385.1 uncultured Bacteroidales bacterium
CAGAATTACCTTTAAGCTTATCATTTTAATATTTCAACTGAAAAATCCGGGTTTAAACAGGATATGGCAGTAATGGCAGCCGATCCGGTAACGCAGGAATGGTGGAAACTGACTGCTCCGTGTCAGCAGGGACTCGAGACACGAGGGGAGGGAGAATGGTGGTCGACAATGGAGGAATTGTTCCATCATGATTAAAGTGCGGTTAATGGTTACCTGCAATTTTGTTCGATTAGCGGTTTAACCTGAGCCAATCCCAGCTCAAGAGCTTTTGTCCAATCGTTGCAGCCACCCTGCCTGTCGCCGGTAGAGATGCGTGCAACACCGCGGTTATAATAGGCCTGTGCATCCTGCGGATTTCGGGTGATAACAACTGACAGATCGTCAATAGCACCGGTGTAATCAGCTTTGATGACACGCAACATCCCACGGTTTGAATAGGCCTCGGTCATTTGGTTATCAATAGTTATAGCCCGGTTGTAATCAGCAATGGCGCTGTCAATTTTTCCTAAATTGGCATAAGCCGTTCCGCGGTTATTTAGTGCGCGGGTATGACGGGGAAATAATTCAATCGTTTTCGAATAGTCGCGGATAGCGGAAATATAGTCACCCATATCATCAAGAGCCACGCCGCGGTTATAGTATGGCTCATGGTATAGAGGATTGATCTGTATGGCACGGGTAGCAGCCTCTGTTGCGCCGGCATAATCACCCCTCTTTTCTTTGGCGGTTGAAAGATTTGCCCATGCTTCAGCATAGTCCGGTTTAATCGTTACCGCAGATGAAAAATCGGTTATGGCTTGTTGCAATGAACCGTTTTCGGCATAAAAGAGACCACGGTTATAATGAGCAACAGCAGCATTCGGGTTCGCACGAATCACCATCGAATAGAAGGTAACCGCATCGCTGAAATTGTGGCTGTAACTGTATGTTTGCAGGGAGAACAGCAAGGTAACACCCGCTAAAATCAGCCGTCCATTACCGTTAAAAAGGGTGTGGTATGGTTTGCTGATCAGTACCAGGGCAAAAAGCATACCTGCCAGCGGTACAAAAGCCCTTTGAGCCAGATACTGATATCCAAATATTCCCTCATTTTTATAGATCAGAGAAGGGAGTAAAAAGAGCAGGTACCAGCATACGGCAAAAGCCACTGCACGATCTTTTTGTTTAATTATATAAAGGATAATCAATAAAAACAGAATACTTCCGGCAACAACAAAGAAGACCGAAAACACCGGCATAGGCGACAGATTGATCGGGATGATCATTCGGGCGATCAATTCAGGGATAGCCGGTAGTCCCCTGTAAAGCCACAAGAGATGCTCCTTAACCGGCAAAAAACCGATAGACAGCCGGTGTCGTAAAAGAAAAAAGCATCCAATCATCAGCAAATAAACCACGATCATCCCTATTGTTGTTTTTGGCGTTGTTTTTTTGTGGAAAAGGAAAAGAATTGAAATAGGTATTATGGCCAGGGATGATTCTTTGGACAGGAGGCCTGCCGCAATGCTAAAAAAGTGAAGAAGGAGAAAAAGCTTGTTCTGATGATTTAAAAAATTCAAAAGGGAAATGATCGCAGTCAAAGTAAACACAGCCATCAGCAGGTCGCCACGGGAGGGGATCCATACAACCGTTTGCACTAAAAACGGATGAATAGCAAAAAGCAGGGTGGCTCCAAAGCAGATGTGCGTGTCAATTCCTGAAATCCGGAAGATATGAAACAACAACCATAATGAAAGGATAAACAGTATAAAGGCGGAAAGATGAAAGGCCAGCGGATTGCCATTCCCCGCCATGGCATCAATCATAAATGACAGATTTTGCAAAGGACGATAGAAAGATGAGGGCTGGTCGTTGAAAAAGGGGTCGCTGGTGATGATTTTATTAAAGTTGGACGGGTTTTTTAGCAATTCAAGATGATCGGTGATAATAACATTTTCGTCAAGTTTGTCGAGCGGATAAGAGAACGAATGACCATAAAGAATCAACAACAAAAGGGTAATAATCAGAGTGCTGTTAAGGGGAGTAAGTGAAAAACTTCTCTTGTTTTTATTCTTTCTAGCCGGCATAAAGCAAAGATAATTTTTCCGGATTAAATACAGTATAGTTTAATATATTTGTAACATCATTTGAGTCATGTACAAATTATTTGAAATCCTTAATGTCTCTGATAATTGAATCATACTACGAATAATAATTAAAAAAATATGTTATTAAACAGCAGAAAGGCGATGCTCAGGGGTGAGATGTGGATACCCGCATCAAAGTCGCATACAATCAGGGCTATTGCTATTGCCACTATGGCCAGGGGCCGTTCGGTGCTTCGGCGGCCGTTGATTTCAGAGGATGCGTTGTCATGTGTTGAAGCAGCGCGAAAATTCGGCGCATCAGTAGATACTTCAGATGACTATATTGTAGAAGGCATTGGCGGTTTTCCGCGGAAGATAGCCATGATTGATGTAGGCAATTCGGGGACAACCCTGCGGATATTTTCTGCATTGGCGGCTTTATCGAATCAACCATTTACTTTTGATGGAGATGCATCTATCAGGCAACGGCCTATGGAGCCGCTGTTTGCAGCTCTCCAACAATTGAAGGTGAGGGTTGATACACCCAACGGTCGCTGTCCTTTTACCATACAGGGCCCCCTGCATGGAGGGAAAACCAGTGTACGAGCGGTGAGTTCTCAGTTTCTTACTGCTCTATTGCTTGCCAGTCCCCTGGCTCCGCACGATATTGAGATCAATGTTGAATTACTGAATGAGCAACCCTATATTGATATAACGCTCGACTGGCTGAAGAAGCAATACATACAATACGAGCAAAGCGGCTATGAATGGTTCAGGATAAAGGGAAACCAGCATTATAAGCCATTTGATATGCATATTCCTGCAGATTTTTCGACAGCCACCTTTGCTCTTGTTGCTGCTGTTGTATCGGGAGGCGAGGTGTTGTTGCGCGGTTTGGATTTCAATGATTCCCAGGGCGATAAAGTGATTTTTAGTCATCTTGAAAAGATGGGGGCTGTCATCCGGCATGGTGCCGATTATGTTGTTGTCAAGAGCAACCCTCTTCAGGGAATAGATATTGACATGAATTCTACACCCGATGCACTGCCGGCTATGGCCGTTGCCGGCTGTTATGCCCAGGGAACCACACGCCTGCTGAATGTTCCACAGGCACGATTGAAGGAATGTGACCGGATAAAAGCATGTTTTTCTGAACTGACAAAAATGGGTGCACAGATAGAGGAATTGTCCGATGGTTTAGTCATCCGTAACAGTAAACTGCAGGGAGCCGAAGTGAATGGTTACAACGATCACCGTATGGTTATGTCTCTTGCTATAGCAGGTATGATGGCTGAAGGGACCACAACAATAACAACCGCCGAAGCAGCAGGTGTGACCTATCCCGGATTTGTACCTGATTTTACATCATTAGGCGCAGATTTTGTTATACAATAGTCAGAATAAAAATCTATTCTTTTCTTTTATATTTGCCCTTTGGGTGAATAATTATAAACAATAAAACAGAAAATTTATGTTAGGTTGCACACATGGTATATTATTTAAAACCACCGTAGCCGGAGGTTCCTATCAGGAGGGATTATCCATCAATATTCAGGGGGTCCCAGCCGGTTATGTATTTACCGAGGAGGAATTGTATGTTGAACAGATGTTGCGTAAGCCGGGACAGGGAGAACTGACTTCGCCGCGGCGTGAGGCCGATGTTCCTATTATTTACAGCGGGGTGAATGCTGCTGATACTATGCCTGGATTTAAAACAGCCATGCATACCAATGGAACACCTCTGGTGATATTGATTCCGAATGTTGACCGGCATTTTGAGCATATTGAGCAGTATCAGGTGACAAATCGTACGCCACGGCCCGGTCATGCATCATATGCTTCGTATCAGCGTTACGGTATTTATGACGATGCTATTGGCGCCGGAATATTCAGTGGCCGTTATACAAGTACTCTGGTTGCCGCAGGAACAATAGCTAAACGTATCTTAAAGGATCATGGCATAGAGGTTACATCTTATGTTAAAGAGGCGGCAGGAATAAAAATGAAGGAGATGTCTATTGTAGAAATCCGGAAAAAGGCAGCTGCATACAGGGAATTACGGAAAGAATATGATCCGATATATCAGGCCATTTTTGCGCAGAAAAAAATGAGACCGGATATGCGTTTTTTCGAAAAATGCGCTGTTCTGGCCGAACTGGAAAAAATGATTCCCGATATTCCAAAGCCAAAATATAATGAAGACGAAGTTCTTAAAAAATACGGAGTGAATCCTAAATTATTTTGCCCCGACACAGAGGCCTCATTGGCCATGTACAAGGAGATTATCCGCATTACCGAAGAGGGTGATTCGTCGGGTGGTATTGTTGAGGTTGTAGTTACCGGTGCTCCTGCAGGTATGGGCGAGCCCATTTTTAACAAGTTAGATGGTGAACTGGGGCGACTGATGAGTTTGGGCACAGTAAAGGCAGTTGAAATTGGTTGCGGGATAAAGGCAGCAACAATGACCGGCTCGCAATGCAATGATGCTATGCGTGTAAAAGATGGAAAGATATTATTTGGTTCGAATAATGCAGGAGGGATTACCGGCGGGCTAACTACTGGGCAGGAAATTGTAGTACGCGTTGCGGTTAAACCAACGCCAACGATTGCCAAGCCGCAGCAAACCATTGATAAGGTCAGCTTGGAAAACAAAGAGCTGGCAGCAGTAACGCGCAGGGATCCTACCATTGTTCCCCGTATGTGGCCGGTGGTTGAATCGTATACGGCTATGATTATTCTTGATTATTATATGCAGTGGCAGGCGCAGGAAATTATGAAGCCGAAAAGGTAATAATTATCATTAGCCGATTATTTATATCTGTAGCAGTAATTGCATATCTTTACAGCTAAACATGATGTTATGCGGATTTTTTTAATTGGTTTTACAGCCAGTGGCAAAACGACTATAGGTAAACAACTTGCCGGTAAATTAGGGCTTACTTTTTTTGATATTGATCAGTATATCGAAAAAAAATTTGATAAGCCGGTAAGTACGATATTCAGTGAACGTGGTGAATCTCATTTGCGGCTACTTGAAATGACAGCATTACATTCTCTGTTATTTAAGCCGGATTTTGTGTTATCCACGGGTGGGGGTACACCCTGTTTTTACGACAACATGAGAAGAATGAATAATAATGGTATTACGATATATCTTGAAGCAAGCGTTGATGAATTATTCAGCCGATTAAAGAATGATCTGGGCAACAGGCCTCTTTTGCAGGTCAAGACAGAGGATGCGCTTAAACAATTTATTGAGATAAATCTGGCCAATCGGAAAATTTTTTATGAGAAAGCACATATACGCATCAGTTCGTCATCCATAGATATTAATAAAATTGTGGATCAAATCAGGGATTTTCAGAAACCGGAATAAATCTATATTTTGCAGTTGAATATTTCCACCGAAAGAAACCAGATAAACAATTCATTTGTCTGTTTTAGTGGTATTTTGTATTTTTAGCGACAGTAATCCTTAGAGTTATTTGTTGTTAATTAATTACGGAATATTATTGACGGATGAAAGGTGAACGGATAATAGTATTAATACTACTAATAGCAGTTGGAGTAATGCTTTATTTGTTGCTGATAACCCGTAGTTCGCTGAAAGAACTGCAGAGAGAGGTTTCATCGGCATCGCGGACATTAAAGACGGCGGATAGCACAGTGGTGGAGGTAATGTTATCGTTAAAGAAAAGCCGGTTAACCATTGATTCGGTGATTGCAGATATTAACCGTACGAAAACCAGTATAGACCGGTTGTCGGCCACCAGCCGGGCGCTGACTGCGGTCGAACGGGAGCGGTTGAGAAAATCGGGCGAGGAGTTGGAGGCAACAAACCATTTGTTAGGATTAGAGAAAGCCGAGGCAGAAGATCTGATTGAATTATTAAACAACACGAAAGGACATGAATAATCAGATTTGCTGTATAAAAAGTATTATCACTGTTTGTTTTTTATTCCTGTTGCCAATCGTTCACGCGCAAGAGAAAATATTTCTTATTCCGAAGGAGAACAATGGTTTTTTATCTCAACCGGCAGGCCGCAACGATACGGTAATTATTGCCGAAGATCATTGCTGGATTGTTTCAGATAAAACGTTTTTGGCCTATGAGAAGATCAAGGAAAATTATTTAAGATGCATCAGTGAATATAAGGATGATGTTGAAAAGACCGCCCGTGAGTTTAGCCATTTTGATACTTCGCTCAAACGGATTAATGACTTGATTACAGAACAGACATCTGTCACAGATACTTTGTTTATGCGATCGAAGCACGAATTGCAGCAAGTACTGGAGAATCTGAATAATCAATTATTGCGGCTGCAATCGGTACACACAGCCATAGAGGAAGCAACTGCTAAATTAAATGCCATTGAGCAAGAAATCAGGAAAGAGCGCAGACGTCAGTTTTATCGCCGGCTTATTGATATTTCTGTTGCATCCATATCGGGCATTATAATCGGCGCATTGGTTTTTTAGCGCTGATTTTGTATGAATTCTTAGTCGGGGCTGTGAATCATTTATTTGATTCAGCTAACGAATGTAATTGATTGACTCATTTTTTTGGCTTCTATTCCATAAATTGTTTTCGTATATTCTAATGCCGAATTTGGGATTATTGAACAAATAGTATTATTTTCGGAGTGCAATTAGTCAGCATGGATTTTTACCAATGAAGCGAACTGTTATAATTATCATATTTTTTCTTGCCACAGGCATTCTATGCGCGCAGAGCGATTCATTAATTCTTCGCCTTGGGTTTTCAGGAGGATATGGATACCGGTTGGCCGATCCATATTCCGGTGTGTCGGAAGAGTTAAATAATTATATCAGTGAAATGAAGTCGTTGTTTGTTTATGGATTTGATTTGTCGGGTTATTATAAATGGATAGGCGCAGGGTTTAACTATTCACGGTTTAATACAAAAAATAATCTCGATTCAATAATCGTATATGACGAGCATAAAAACATCGTTGGCACAGGGATGAGCGACCGGCTGAATTGTTCATTTGTTGGGGCAGGAGTATATACTTTATTTTATTTGACGCGTTCACATCTTTTTGCTATTATCCCGTGTGTTAGTCCGGGGTTGTTTTTTTATGAGCAACAGAGCACACGTGCCGGACAGAGTTTCAATGTTACAGCGAAGCCGGCATTTGGGATACGCGCGGGTTTAAGTATTGATTACAGATTATCATCGCGGTTTGGATTTAATTTTGAGGCGGCAGGTTTTTCCGGTTCTATCCGTAAGTTAGAACTCAACGACGAAGATATTGAAAAGGAAACACCCGAGTCCCTTCATCGCGTAGATTTTACTATTGGAATCCGGTTCTATCCTTAGTATTTTTTCAAAAGCATTGCGCCGGCCGAATAACCGCCTCCAAATACTGTAATTACTATTGTTGCATTTGCAGCCATTGAATGAATGTTTTGTGATAAACCAATGGCAGAACTGGCGCTGCCGGTATTTCCGTATTTGTCAATATTGATGATAATTTTGGAAGGATCAATATTAAGTTGTTCCGCTACATTGTTAATAATTCGGATATTGGCCTGATGCGGGATAAGGTAATTAATCTGATCAATCGTCATTTGTTGTGATGCGACAATTTCGCGCGTGAGTTCAGCCATATAGTTACAGGCATGAATAAATACATCTCGGCCGTGAGGCATGATTAATCCGCCGTTCAATGGTTTTAAGTTTACACCATCAGGGCCTTGTACAATATGACCAAGCCCCCGGGTAATTATTTTCAGTATTTCGATATCATGGTCGGTTTGTTTTTCTTTTGTAATCACAGCGGCCACGGCAGCATCGCCCCAGAGATGGCCAGACACCTGGTTTGTATCATCGCTGTAACCGGTATTATGGTCGGCGGCAATTATCAATGCTTTTGTTGCTTTGCCCGAGGCAAAAAGACCCTCGGCGATTTCTGCGGCATTGACAAATGACGAACAGGCAGAGGATACAGTAAAATTTATGGCATTATTCAGTTTAAAGTGTCGTTGTGCCATAACAGATATGGTTCCGATGGTGTCGAAAGGGGTGTAGGTAGCGCCAATAATCAGGTCAATTTCTTCGATGGCGAAAGGGAGGCCGTTGAATGCCATTTTAACGGCTTCAAGAGCCATAGTATTGGTGTTTTCATCTTTTGATGCACGGCGGCGCGTTTGAATACCGGTGCGTGCAACAATCCAGTCGTTGGTTAATCCATTGATCTTTTCGAAATATTCGTTCGGAACAATGATTTCAGGCAGATAATGTCCAAGCGATACGATAAACATAAATTATGAATCTTTACGGTTATCTTTAAGTCCGCGTACAACAACAAAGGTAATCCTGTCCAGGTCGTTTTTAAATTCTGAATAGCGTTGGTTGAGCAGCAGAGAGAAATCAAGGCCTTTTAAAGTGACATAAAAGGCGCTGGCGGCAAGATTAACGTCGCCGATATTGAACTGTTTACATTGAACGCCCTTTTTAAGCAGGCAACGCAACGATTGCAGTTCGTAAAGGTCGAATTGCTTGCGTAGACGTGAGATAAAAGTGTTTTTTTGAAGCCGGTTGTTACGAATAACCTGATGATAGTTGACGGCCTTACTCAATGCTTTCATTCTGATATTTACATACTGCATGAGTTTTTTACCATAATCCAGTTCTTCCGGACCATTAACCACCTTATCGAGCTGGGCTTTAACCTGATTGAGTTCATGTTCAACAACATCTCTAAACAGGTCATCTTTACTTTTATAATAATAATAAATCGAACCCTTGGCTTTATTGGCCGATTCAGCAATTTCATCTACTGTTGTTTTTTGGTATCCAAACCTTGCGAAAATGCGTGACGCAACCTTCAATATTCGTTCACGGGTACCATCTATCCTAATATTCATAAATTTTATTATTTATAGAACTGACTATTTTCGAGTAATTGTACAAATATAATAAAATCAGAATGCATTTATTCAGAAACAAAAATCGGCAAATCAGGGTAAGCCGGTTAATTTCTATTATATTCGGGTGAGCGCAACCAGTTAAGTTTTTTTTCAATCAGATCTTTGGCATACAGGGCAAGAAAAGGCGGAGTCATACTTTTTATGGTTTTAGCAGGTATTTCATCAAGAACATGAACCTCGATATGCTGAATATTTTTAATGATAAAACTATTTTTAGGCAGGGCGTTGGCAGTTCCTTCCACAACGATTGGCAGGATTGGAACATCTGCCATCTTAGCAAGACGAAAAGCACCTTCTTTAAATTTACGGAGGTTACCGTCTTCCGATCTTGTTCCTTCGGGGAAAATCATAACCGAACTGCCATTTTGAAGGTGCCGCTGACAGTGATCGAGCATTTGCTGAGCGCTTTGTTTATTTCCCCTGTCAATTTTTACGTACTGGTTCAGTGACATTACCCATCCGGGAATTGGCATGCGGAAGAGCTCAATTTTTGCCACCCATTTAAAATGTACAAACAATAAAAAGATAACCAGGATATCCAATAGCGACTGATGATTACTGATCATCACATACGCTTTACGCGGATCAATTTTTTCTTTCCCGTAGATTTTCACTTTCCAGAGCGGATTAACCCGAACCAACAGCCATGCCCAGAATGAAGTAAATTTATGCACCATAGATAAGCGCCGGTCGAACAGAAAAGTTGATAAAAAAATGAGTAATTGCAGAGGGAACAGAATAAAGGGGATAAAAGCGTAAAACAGCCAATTAAAGCCCGATAATAAGCCAAGAAACACTTTCTTCATCTTCGTTAAATTAAACCGTAAAGGTAAAAGAATAAACAATCCGTTATTCTATAAACCCGTATTTTTCAGTTGAGCCAACTCAACTGAAAAACGCTCTTGAAAATCAATCCTTCTCCCGAATTTTCGGGAGAAGGAAGATTTTCTACGGCGGCATCGCTTTCGCGTAGCTTGCGCCTCCGCTATCCGCGTGTCGCCGTAGCTTTAGCGGAGGAACAAGCTTCAGCGGCACGCGGGCAGTAGAGCAAAGGGTTACCGGGTACGCTCAACTGGTAAAGCCATTTGATCTGTTTGCAGTTATGAACTGCAAAATCCCGGATAAATTAAGTTATTGTTAATTAGTGCCTTGGCAATACAATGATTATTTTTATAAAGGTAATCATTGTATATTTTTTTTCTATATTTGCAGTAAACCATTAAACATCTCTGCTGAAAAAGAGTCATAATTTAAGTATAACAATTCAGCATACACCAAATAATGGTTTTTGGAGAATAATTTAAAATGTCAGCAGTATACCATAATTTTAAGTATGTTTTGCAGGTAATTAAATTTATCAGTGTGATTATTTTTTTACAGACTTTATTAATGCCGTTATCTGCTCAGGATGAAAAGCCGAAGAAACCGCCCACTGATACTATTGTTCGTTTGGGAGGGAAAAAGATTTCTTGTAAAATATCAAATGTTGGACCTACAAAGATTTCGTATGTTTCGACTTTGACAGGAGAAAAAGTCGAGATTGAACGAAAGAATGTAGAGAAAATAAAGTATATCAATGGCAGTGTTGATGTTTTTAATGCGCCCATTGTGATGGAGGTACAGGAAGATTCGTGGCAGGCCGTAGTTGTAACCGACGATCGCACAATGGTAGAATACATGTTTGAACGGGGCAGAGTAGAGTCAGAGTCGGCCGCGAGTTCACGCAGTGTTAAGGCAGCGAAGCAAAGCGCACAAATCAAACTACAGAAAAAAGGCGCTGCACTGGGAGCAAATGTAATTTTATTAACCAAGGTAGAAGCCAAAGGAGGGTTTGGCGACTTCCCTGCATATTATATGGAAGGTGTGGCTTATAGTTTTGATGCACCTCCCACAAAAGAAGACAAGAAAAAATAACTGATTATTGACCTGTTGTTAACCTGAAATTTTGTTCATGTCATGGCCGTTTTTAGCCAGACGCAACCTGAGTAAGCCGTTTCTGGCATTTCTGTTTTTTTTATACGGATGGATTTATTGCTGTCCGCTGACTGGCATTTCATTATTGAGCAGCCAAAGTGCAGGCATGGGTGGAATCAATTGTTTTCAGACCAGTGTATGGTCTGTTTGTTCCAATCAGGCAGGATTGGCTGCCATGCGCGGGCCACAGACCGGGATGCATTATGAGAATCGTTATATGCTTAGTCAAACAGCAGGAAAGGCAGCAGCGGTTGCCTTTCCTGCCGGTAAAACCTATTTTGGCGGTTGCTATTCGGCATTTGGTTATTCGTTGTATAGTGAAGGACGTACGTCGCTTGCTGCTGCCCGTAGATTAGCTCAAAAGGTATCGGCAGGTATCGGTATGAATTATCATTTTGTACGAGCACCAACAACAGGTAACCGGGAACAGCTATTTACGGCCGAAGCCGGGATGATTGCTGATGCAGCAGATCATTTAAAAGTTTCGTTTCATTTGGCCAATCCATGGATACAGCGTTCCAAATTGCGGGCTATGCCTTTCGTTTCGCCGGTTCTTACGGCCGGTGTCGCATATATCGAGCGCGAAACAATGGTTGCCCTCGCTTTTTCCAGTGATGTTTCGGGCGATCATAAATTGATGGCAGGAATCAGTCAGCAACTATCAGCTAACTGTATTGTCCGGGCAGGAGCGGCACCATTATCTGCCGAGTATGGATTTGGCATGGGTGTGCTGTTTGGTCGTATACATTGCGATGTGTCATTTCTTTCTCATTTGCGGCTTGGTTTCTGTCCCTATCTTTCATTGGCTTATGATCTTTTTGCGAAGTAACATAGCCGTTGTTTATTTTATTTTTTGTGCATCGCTCACAGCACAAAAATTATCAGATGAATCACAGGCACATCTTGCGGATATCATCGAATATATTGAGTCAACATCAACAGAAGCACAGGATTACACTGCTGTATTTGAGGATCTGGTCTATTATATCCGGCATCCTCTCAATGTTAATGCAGCAACAGCAGACGAGCTACGTAGTTTATATCTGCTTACTGATTTTCAGATTCAGTCGTTGCTGGAGTATATCCGGGTGTATGGCCCTGTTCTTTCAGCCGGAGAACTGGAATTTATTTATGGTTTTGATGCAGCGCATGCCCGACGCGTATCGCCTTTTCTTGATTTTGGCAGAAATTCATCATCATCATTTTCATTAAAGGAAATATATACAAAAAGTAACAATCAGTTGATTGTGCGTTCATCATCAAATACTGATGAAGGCCCTCTGACGTATCCTGACAATATGAGATGGGTTGGCAGATACCGGTATGACTGCAGCAGGAATATTTTTGCAGGGTTTACAACCGAGAAAGACCGCAGTGAGCCCTTTAACCGGCCAATGGATTTTTATTCCGGCTATTTACAGGTTAAAGATATTGGTTTACTGAAGAGCGCAGTGTTGGGGGATTTTCAGGCCGGATACGGACAAGGGCTTGTATTATGGTCGGGCAGTAATTTCAGACAGCCCT
Organism: uncultured Bacteroidales bacterium; assembly: GCA_964601385.1. Taxonomy (GTDB): domain Bacteria; phylum Bacteroidota; class Bacteroidia; order Bacteroidales; family JBBRXJ01; genus CAZRNJ01. The sequence continues at coordinate 12,520 of CAZRNJ010000003.1, forward strand.
ACAGCGGTATGGGAAGTATTACGGGAGCAGGAATAACACGATATACCTCAACAGATGAGAATCGTTATTTCAGGGGCGCCGGAGCAACTATCTGTAACGGCCAATCAGAGTGGTCCTTGCTGTTTTCCCGAAAAAAAATTGATGCATCTGTTTCAGCACGTGACAGTATAAACGGAAGAGTGATTGCTGTTTCGTCTTTACAAAATTCCGGGTTGCATAGTAGTTTGTCACAAACTGATGGTAAAGATGCGCTTGGTGAAACAGCCGTAGCCGGTAATTATTGTTATAAATATGCGAAAGGAGAGGCGGGATTTACTGTTTTAAGCGTCAGTTACGATGCACCAATATCATCAGCCAAAGAGCCCTACAAGAAATATTCATTTTCGGGCACGGAAACAGGCAATGCCGGATTATTTTTCCGCCATGCCTTGCGCAGGTCAGTACTCTTTGGCGAAACAGCAATAACAGACCGGAAGGCAGGCGCTGCAATTGGCGGTATAACTCTGATGCCATCAAATGCGGTGCAGGTGAATATCTGTTATCATCATTACCGTCCGGGATACTATTCTCCTTATCAGAATGCTTTTTCGGCTTCATCAAACCTCTCGGGGCAGGAGGGATATAGTTTAGGTATGGTTTTAAAACCGGCACGAAAGATGATCATAACCGGTTACACCTATTTGTATCATTTTTTATGGCTACAATATAATAGCGATGCACCGGCCGATGGACGGGATTTATTTATCCGTACCGACTATTTATTTTCAAAGAATACAACAATGTATATACAGTACAGGAATCGTAACCGGCAGGAAAATTCGGGTATTGATGATATGGTTACCGATTATCTGGTGAATACATTCAGTGAAAAATACCGTTATCATATTGATTACCGAGTTTCGGATCAATGGATATTTCGCAGCAGGGCCGAATACTCGCTTTATCGAAAATACACGAATACCAGCGGGTTTCAGCTTTCGCAGGATATGGAGCATGAATTTTTACGAATCCCTGCCACGATTTTTTTTCGTATTCTATCATTCACGATTGATAGTTACGATGCCCGCATCTACACCTATGAGCGCGATGTTTTGTATTCGTGGTCGGTGCCTTTTTATACGGGAAGAGGTATGCGTTATTGTTTGATGTTTCGATATAGCATTCAAACGCAAACCGATTTATGGTTAAAGGCAGGGATAACTGATTATACCGGAGGTGTTGAAAAGCCGGGTACAGAAGCGGATGTTTCGATGCAGATGCGATGGATTTTTTAATTTCGCCTAAAACATTTTCATCTGCTTTGCTGTGATGGGTTTTATTTCATCATTATTTAGTTGGGGGGGCGTATCATTTTCCGGTTCAAGATTGAAGGTGGCATCAAGCACTTTGTCGCGTGCGGGACGGTTAAACGGATTGAGGTCAATAATTTTTTTTATTTTATGTTCGGTGAGCCGCCGGCCTTTGGCTTTGAAGCTTTTGAGTTCGGTTACATGATCAACGTCAATTTTTTCGGGTTTAATATTTTTATTAGACAGGTGTACTTCGATGTTCGGATATTTAATATCAGTTAACCAAACCAGCGCTGATTTGGGGTGATCACCGATGAGAGATTGACGGATTATTGTATGTTCAATGCGGAATCGTTTCATGTAATACAACCCCTGTTCACCATCAAAAAAGATAAGCGAATAGATTTTCCGGGGGTCAAATTTTTCGATAATTAAGATATTTTCCTCGTAATGATTTGTAATATCAAAATTTGTTAGCCGGTAGAAGCCATCGCTGGTGAATACGGCGATTTTTTCGTCGGGTAAAAATTCACCGAGGTATTTACCGCGTTCTTCTGTATTCAGACGCATCACGGTTTCGTCGTACCAGCGTTTTTCGCCGCCAAGGGTTGAAGCCCCTTTTTCGATGTGTTCGATTTTATGGATAGCATATTCGGTAAGAATGTTACCGATTGAATTCCGGTTTTTGATCAGCACTTGTCCAAAATCTAGTTCAAATACCAGATTTTTCAGTCGTGGCCTTGGTTTCAGGTAGATTTTCAGACGTTCGGATTCACCATTCGGATTCACGGTAAAATAAAGGATTTTGGATGATGGCGTACCTTTTGTGATATTATATTTTTTGTCTTTAATCAGTCCGGTAATATTGCAACGTTTCATCATAATTGCGCCATTCATTCCATCACGAAAGATGATGTTATAAATTGTGCGTTCATCATTTTTGCGGAAAATAGCAACATGCAGGATATCTTTACCGACATATACTTTTTCTCCTATTCTGGTAATCATATATGTGCCATCGGGCAGGAAAACGATTACATCATCAATATCTGAGCAATCGGCAATAAACTCATCTTTTCGTAAATCAGTACCGATAAACCCTTCTTTACGGTTGGCATACAGTTTGGCATTGTTAGCGACAACCTGAGTTGCCTCGATGTTTTCAAAACTGCGGATTTCTGTTTTTCGTTCCCGTCCTTTGGCATATTTTGTTTTAAGCTCTTGATACCAGGCAATGGCATATTGAGTAATATTTGCAAGTTTTTTAGCGGTATCAGTAATTTTTGCTTCAAGGTCGTTCAGGTTTTGTTCGGCTTTTTTCCGGTCGAATAAAGTAAATTGCCGAACCTGTATTTTAGTGAGGCGTTCGATATCATCGTTTGATATAGCCCTTTTAAGGCGGCGTTTATAGGGTTTTAATAGTTTATCAATGGTAGCGATCACCGATTCCCATGTTTTGCAGGGTTCGATTTCGCGGTTCATTTTTTTCTCGATAAATATCTTTTCGAGTGAGCAGTAATGCCATTCTTCTTCCAGTTCGTGTTTTAGTATTTCTAATTCGCGGGTGAGCAGTTTAATGGTGTTGTTAACCGAAGACCGGAGCAAATCAGTAGTACTTAAAAATTTAGGACTATCATTATCTACCACGCAGGTATTAACACTGATTGGTATTTCGCAATCGGTAAAAGCATAGAGAGCATCAATTGTTTTATCGGGCGATGAGTCGGGGTAGAGGTGCACGAGAATCTCGACATTTTCGGCTGTGTTATCGTCAATTTTTTTTATTTTAATTTTGCCTTTTTCATTGGCTTTGAGAATAGAGTCAATGAGCGTACTGGTTGTTTTACCGAAAGGCAGTTCGGTGATGCAGAGCGTTCGTTTATCAAGGATATTGATACGGGCACGGATTTTAACCATTCCTCCGCGTTTGCCATCGTTGTATCGGGAGACATCCATCAGTCCGCCGGTGGGGAAATCGGGGAATATCTCGAATGAACGGTTACGGAGACAGGCGATAGAAGCGTCAAGCAGTTCGACAAAATTATGCGGTAAGATACGGGAAGAAAGGCCAACGGCAATGCCCTCGGCGCCTTGTGCCAGCAGGAGGGGGAACTTTACGGGGAGAGTAATGGGTTCCTGGTTACGGCCGTCATAGGATGTTTTCCAGAGGGTTGTTTTAGGATTAAAAACAACATCGAGGGCAAAACGGGTTAATCGTGCCTCGATATATCGTGAAGCAGCAGCGCCATCGCCTGTAAAAATATTTCCCCAGTTTCCCTGCATGTCAATGAGTAGATTTTTCTGGCCAATTTGCACCAGAGCATCCTGAATGGAAGCATCGCCATGAGGGTGATATTGCATGGTATAACCAATGATATTTGCAACCTTGTTATAGCGTCCGTCTTCGATGCGACGCATGGCATGCAGGATTCTCCGCTGAACGGGTTTTAGTCCGTCATCAACATGAGGGACAGCCCGTTCAAGGATAACATACGAGGCATAGTCGAGAAACCAGTTGCGGTACATGCCGGTAAGATGTATTGTACCGTGTTGTTCTTCTTCGTTAGCAATAATAGCATCAAAGGTTGATGTAGGAGAGTCCTGCGCCACCGGTTGTTCTTCCTGTTCCTCGGTATTATTAATTTCTTCGGTACTCATGGAGTTACTGTTTCAGCTTCTTTGACATAATCTTCGTCATAGCGAAGGTTGCCGATAATAAAATTTTGCCGCACGGGAGTATTTTTCCCCATATAAAATTCAAGGAGTTCCCGTATGCTGTCTGTTTTGCGCAGCAATACAGGGTCGAGCCGGATATCTTTATTAATAAAGAATTTGAATTCATCAGGGGAAATTTCACCTAATCCTTTGAACCGTGTAATTTGAGCGTTTTGTCCCAGTTCTTTGATGGCTTTATTTTTTTCCTGTTCGTTGTAACAATAGCGTGTGTTATTTTTATTGCGTACTCTGAACAAGGGTGTTTGCAGGATATAGAGGTGTCCGTTTTTTACCAGGTCGGGAAAAAACTGGAGGAAGAAGGTAAGGAGCAAAAGCCGGATGTGCATGCCGTCAACATCGGCATCAGTGGCAATCACCACGTTATTGTACCGGAGATTTTCAATGCTTTCTTCAATGTTGAGGGCGGCCTGGAGCAGGTTAAACTCTTCGTTTTCGTAAACAATTTTTTTTGTCAGTCCGAATGTATTAAGGGGTTTGCCTTTTAAACTGAATACGGCTTGAGTAGTAACATCGCGGGCAGTAGTAATTGAACCGCTGGCCGAGTCGCCTTCGGTAATAAAGATGGTTGAATCTTGTCGGCGTTCATGGTTGCTGTTAAAATGGATACGGCAGTCGCGCAGTTTACGGTTGTGCAGCGTAGCTTTTTTTGCCCGTTCTTTTGCCAGTTTTTGAATACCGGCAATGGCTTTACGGTCTTTTTCGGAGTCAATGATTTTTTGCTCGAAAATGCGTGCTGTTTCGGGATTACGATGCAGGAAATCGTCAAGGTGTTTAGCCAAAAAGTCACCAATAAATTTGGCAACGGAAATACCATCTTTTGAAATATTTTTTGATCCCAGTTTGGTTTTTGTCTGGGATTCAAAAACCGGTTCTTCAACTTTAATGCTGAGAGCAGCCACAATAGATGTGCGAATATCGGCTGCGTCATAATTTTTTTTATAGAAATCGCGGACGACCTTTACGTATGCTTCTTTGAAAGCAGCAAGATGTGTGCCTCCCTGAGTTGTATGCTGACCGTTTACAAAGCTGTAATATTCTTCGCCGTATTGAGTATTATGAGTGAGAGCAATTTCAATATCCTGCCCTTTGAGGTGGATAAGGGGATAAATGGGTGTTCCTGACATGTTTTCTTCAAGCAGGTCGAGTAAACCGCGTTCGGAGCGGAAGGTTTTGTCTTTGTAAGTAATCTCCAACCCGGCATTGAGATAGGTATAGTTCCGGAGCATTGATTCGACATATTCGTCAAGGTAACGGTAATTGCCGAACATTTCAGGGTCGGGCTCAAAGGCGACATATACACCATTTGGTTCGTCTTTGACTGCACGCTCTTCTTCGCGGAGCATTTTACCGCAGGAAAAGAGAGCAGCCCGGGCTTTCCCTTCACGAAATGTTTTAATCAGGAAGTTTGAAGAAAGGGCATTAACGGCTTTAATACCAACGCCATTTAAACCAACAGATTTTTTAAACACTTCGGAGTCGTATTTGGCTCCTGTATTCATTTTCGAAACAGTATCAATCAGTTTACCCAGGGGGATTCCACGGCCAAAATCGCGAACCTCAACCTTCCGGTCGGTGATTTTAATGATGATTTGTTTTCCAAACCCCATCATGTACTCGTCTATCGAGTTATCTATCACTTCCTTGAGCAGAACGTAGATTCCATCATCGTGAGCCGAGCCATCGCCCAGTTTGCCTATATACATTCCCGGCCGCAGGCGTATGTGCTGTTTCCAGTCAAGGGTTTGTATCGAATCTTCGGTATATTGAGCTGACATGGTTTAAAAAAATTTTAACAAATATAGGATAAACAGCATATCGTTATCATTTGAGGTTATTAACATTTAACGAAGTTGTTCAGTGCCTGGAGGTATGAAAGCTGTTGTTTATTTGGTTGTTACAATTGTACAGAACGGCAATAATGTTAATAATTTTATCCTAATATTTAATAGTAATGTTTTTTATTATACCATTGATTAAGATAAATATTCCTTTTTTGCTATTTATCAATCGGTATATTTAAGCGGTTTGTCTTTTTGCTAAAGAAAAGAAGTTTTTCTCTTCCATCCTAAATATAGCTTCATTTTTCTTCGGTTGGTCCAACAGAGATATTCTTTTTTAAGATCGCAAAATTCATTTTTTTATCAAGTGATAACAACTAATTTCCTTTAAATACAAAGCATTTGAGCAATTGCAATTAATGCCCGGAAATACAATTATTCGTTCACTTATACCAGAATTATTTATTCAAATTGATAATTTGAGAATATAAAATCATTTCAATATTATTGTTAAACAGTGTGAAAATGATTATACTTAGTTCGTCCGGATATACTTAGTAATAGGTAGAATTATTGATTTTATTTTGCGTAAGGTTTTTTTATTTATTTAAATGGGAAAAAAGTTGTTTTATGAAATAATTTTTATGTATATTTATAACATTGGATAAATTATAAATGAAAGCGGACTTTAACACCAGCCATTTGCTGTCTTTGTGGGAAAAGAATACCAATGATGTTTTTGCGGTGTGGAGCAAGAATTACCGGCTGCTGTATGTAAGTCCGAACTTTGAGAACCTGTATGGCCGTTCCAAAGAATCATTTGAAAAAAATTATTTTATTTTTTTACGATGGATATTGCCGGTTGACCGGTTACGCGTCATTAAAAATTCGATATCGGCACGGTTATCAAAAAAAGAGTACAACGAGTTTTATTTTCGTTGTAAAATGCCGGATGGTACGATAAAATGGATATGGACACGAGAGCAACGAATACAAATACCGGATAGTAATAAAAATTATATTCTGGGTATATCGTCTGATGTAACTTTGCAAAAAACATTGGAGAATGAACTTAGCCGGCACAGAGCAGAGCTTGAAAACAAGATAAAAGATCGTACGAATGAGCTCGAGCAATTAAACGAGGAATATCTTGCAATCAACGAAGAGTACGAGACGTTAAATGAAGAGCTGAAGGCAGCTAATGAAGATTTGCAGATATCGAATGAGCATCTTCAGGAAGAAATACGGAAGCGAACAGAGGCCGTTTTTGCTCTTGAGGAGAGTGAAGAAAAATTCCGTGCTTTCATTGAACAAACAACCGAAGGTATTTCGATGCTTGACAGTAGCGGAAAAGTGATCGAGTGGAACAGGATGATGGCCGAGACACTTCAGATGAAAAAGGAAGAAGTCATTGGGAAATATATATGGGATATTGAATATAATTATTTACCGGCCGAACGTCAAACGCCACAGACCAAAGAGAACATAAAAAAGGCAGCGCTGGATTATATTGCACAAGGCAGTAAGGCAACAGTATTGATTCGCGAGGGTTATTATCATGTAAACGGAGAGCAGAAATATCTGTTTCTGGTTATTTTTCCTGTTATTACTCGCAGAGGGATATATGTTGGCAGGGTACTGATTAACCGTACCGAACATAAAAAGAAGGATGACGAGCTGCATAATTACCGGAATCATCTCGAGCAGATGATTGCCGAGCGCACCGAAGAACTTCAGCGCAGTGAAGCGCGGCTATCCATGATTGCCCGGCATTTGCCCATGGCCTTTTATATTATTTCAATACATGTGAACAAATCTATATGGGTTAGCTCACAGATTAAAGATATCACCGGTTATGACACAGATATTTTTATAAATAATGTTGACTTTTGGGAAACGCGAATCCATCCGGAAGACAGGGAAGAAGTAATGCGGAGATACAATGCGCATTTAAGCAAGGGTATTATTGAATGTGAATACCGCTGGCAGCTAGCATCCGGCGAGTATAAATGGTTTCTTGACCAGGCAGTTGTTACCGGCCGTGATGATAATGGCAATCCCACGGAACTGATTGGATGCTGGATTGATATAACACAGAAGAAAGAGGCCGAGCAGGCGCTCCGGCAAGCCGGGAGTATTGTAGAAAATATTCAGCTGGGCATGCATATTTATCATCTTAAGGATATAAATGATGATCGTTCATTGGTAATGGTAGCTGCTAACCCTGCATCCGAAGTGCTGACTGGTGTTAAAATGAAGGATGTAATTGGCAAAACGATAGATGAAAATTTTCCGGGATTACGTGCGAAAAATATTCCGCAGCAATATGCCGATGTTGTACGTAACCAAAAACCGATACAAATAGAAGATATTTATTATAGTGACGAACAGGTGATTGCCGGAGCATATTCGGTGCGCGCGTTCCCATTACCCGGAAACCATATTTGTGTGGCTTTCGAAAATATTACGGATCGTTTAAATAACCAGCGCCTGCTACGCGAAAATGAAGAAAAGTACCGGCTATTATCAATGCTCACAACGGATACGGCATCATCTTTGATTGTCAATAAAGACGGTAGTTTTACCCGTGAATGGTTTACTGATAATCTGTTCAGGCAATATGGTTATGAGCCATCGGAAGTAGATACTTTTGATAAGTGGGCTAAAGTCGTTCATCCCGACGATCTGAGAATTTATTATAATGAGCGTCAACGTTTGCTGAAAGGCGAAACCGTATCGCAGGACATACGCATTATAACAAAAAGCGGGGAGGTACGATGGATTAATAACACCATTTATCCGCAGCCCATACCAGAAACAGGGCAAATACGGTTTTTAAGCGCGGTGAAGGATATAACAGACCGGAAGTTAGGCGAGAAAGCTATCGAACAGGCCAATACCGAATTAAAGCGTCAGGTATCGTTTAATGCCGCCCTGATGGCTTCGTTGCCGATACCTGTATTTTTTAAAGATTTGCACGGAAAATATATTGGCTGTAATATGGCGTTTACCGAGATTATGGGAAAAACAACAGAAGAAATCAGGGGGAAGACGGTGATGGAACTCTGGCCGGGCGAGATGGCCGAGGTGTATCACCGGCAGGATCTTGATTTATTAAAAAAGCCCGAACATCAGCAATACGAGTTTAAAGTTAAGGATAAACAGGGTATCGTTCGCAATGTTATTTTTAATAAAGATGTATTTTTTGATGATTCAGGGAAAATTGCGGGTATCGTTGGCTCGTTTCTTGATATCACTAATCTCAAGAAGTCGGAAGCTGTGATCCGTGCCAGTGAAGAAAAATTCCGGTTATTATTTGAAAATGCCAATGATGCTATTTTGATTTTAAAGAATGATAAAATTATTGATTTCAATGAACGAACCATCGCACTGTTTGGGATTAAGGATAAAAATGAAATACTTGGTACTGATCTTTGTCATTTGTCGGCGCCACAGCAGCCCGATGGCGTTGAGTCGTGCAATAAAATAAAAACAATGAAAACAACCATTATTGATGGTACAATAAAATTTATAGAATGGCGTTTTCAGCGCCACGATAAGTCAGAATTTGATGCTGAAGTCAGTTTTAGTATACTGACGATGAATGAAGAGAAATTAGTTCAGGCCATTATCCGGGATATCACCGAGCGTAAAAATATTGAACGAAAAATATTTGATACGATTATAGAAACCGAAGAACGGGAACGTCAGCGGTTGGCGCAGGATTTGCATGACGAGATAGGCCCCATTCTGTCGAGTTTGAAAATGTATATCTCAGTACTCGACACATCAGCACAGAAAGAAAAAATTGATTATATCTCGCTCCAGGTAAAAGAACTTATTAAACAGGCCGTTCGCACGGTGCGTGAGATATCCAATGCTTTGAGTCCTCATGTGCTTACCAACTTCGGACTCCATGCAGCGCTTGGTGCCGCAGTAGAGAATGCGCGCGAATTTATTTCTATTCAGTTTGAGTCAAATCTGAACGAAGTACGTTTTCAGCCCAATGTAGAGATTGTTTTTTACAGGATATTGAAAGAATTGCTGAACAATACCATTAAGCACGCCGGAGCAACGGAAATCAAAATTCAACTCAATTTTGACGGAACATTATTGCGGCTGATTTACGCCGATAATGGCGTAGGATTTGACTATGAGAATGTATTGTCAAAAACGGCAAAAGGATTCGGGTTATACAATATTTTAAGCCGTGTGAAGAGTATCAACGGGTCGTATACGGTTAGCAGTGGAAAAAATAAGGGATTTCAGTTTGAGTTAAAGGCACCTACAGTTACAATGTAATTTATTTTACATTTGCAATACCTGTATTCACTAATTGGTTTACCATGAAGAAAGCTAAAATTTTACTTGTTGACGATCATCAGCTTTTCCGAAACGGATTGCGCTTCATCCTGAGCGAGACGGACGGCCTGGATGTTATTGCCGAGGCCTCTAATGGTAAAGAGCTGTTGGAGCTGTTAAAAGTCACCACACCCGATTTGATTCTGATGGATATCAATATGCCGGAGATGAATGGTATTGAGGCCACACGTCGCGCCCTTCAGGTAAATCCCGATCTTAAAATTCTTGTACTCTCAATGTTTGGAGATGAAGAGTATTATAATGCTATGATTGATCTCGGAGTAAAAGGATTTCTACTCAAAGATGCCGATAATCAGGAGTTGCATACAGCCATTCATAAAGTGCTGGAGGGAAACACTTATTTTTCACAAGAGTTGTTGCTTCGGCTTATCCGGAATAAAACAACCCCCGATATCATTAAGCTCACACGCCGTGAACACGAGATACTCGAACTGATATGCAAAGGACATTCAACCGGTGAGATTGGCGATATCCTCAGCATCAGTTCACGTACGGTTGAGCGACACCGGGCTGCCCTGCTCGAAAAAACCAATTCCAATAATTCTATTAAAATGGTGATTTTTGCCATTAAAAACAACCTGGTAAAAATTTAGCAAGGTGAAATTAATGTTTTGCAGTAATTTTTTATAATCAAAAACAATTTTACAGTATGAAAAAAAACAATCTGATCGCCGTATTCGCAGCATTAATACTGGTCACTGGCTGCGCCAAGATGAATAAGCAGAAAGAAATGCTTCAGGGTTATTGGGTATGCACAGCCATCACCGGGCAGCCCATTCCTGCCGGAAACACAGTTTTTCTGGAGATCAACAAAAACCGGTATATCTATAGCTCAACGATGAACCAGGAACAGGGACGCTACATGCTTAGCGAGGGAAAGATTTATTTTATTAAAGACGACCGAACAGAGAAGGCGATGGAAATCGCTTATCTGAGTGCTGATACACTTTTGCTGAATGCTACTGTTACCTCTATGACGTTTGTTAAGCGTGCTAAATAATATAGATATGAGGGTTGAACGGCAATGGCGGATGAAAGGAAAGCCATCAGATGCAGAGATAAAACGATTATCGGCAGAACTTAAAACGGATTCAGTAACAGCTACTTTGTTGCTTCAGCGGGGCGTTCACAACAAGGAGGAAAGCCGGAAATTTTTCAGACCACACCAGGATGATTTGCATGATCCGTTTTCCATGAAGGATATGGATAAGGCGGTGTCTCGCATCCAGCGCGCTATTGAGCAGAAAGAAAAAATTATGATTTTTGGCGATTACGATGTTGACGGCACAACAGGAACAGCTTTGCTTTGCCTGTTTTTTACATCAACATTGCTTCGGGATGATAAGAAACAAATCAGTTATTATATTCCCGACAGATATACCGAAGGTTATGGTATTTCTACAGAAGGAATAGATTATGCCATAAAAACAGGGGTTAAGTTGATTATTGCAATTGATTGCGGAATTAAAGCGATTGAAAAGGTTTTATATGCAAATAATCACGGAGTGGAAACGATTATTTGCGATCATCACATGCCTGGTGATAGTTTGCCTGCAGCGGTTGCGGTGCTTGACCCCAAGCGTAATGATTGTAATTATCCTTATAAGGAGTTAAGCGGATGTGCTGTGGGCTTTAAACTTTTACAGGCACTGACGGCACATTACAAACTTGATCAGGATTATTTGTTTTCACTCATTGATCTGGTGGCAGTAAGCATTGCATCGGATATTGTGGCTATTACAGGCGAAAACCGGGTACTGGCTTTTTTAGGGCTTGAAAAGATTAACAGCAAACCATTAAACGGACTAAAGGCAATAATGGCAATTGCCGGTATGGACGATAAGCGGTGCCGTATAGATGATATCGTGTTTAAAATAGGGCCACGCATTAATGCCGCAGGCCGTCTGTATTCGGGACGCACTGTTGTTCAATTGCTTATTAGCGGGGATAAAGTACTGGCCACTGAATTGAGTAAGAAAATTAATGCATATAATATTGAACGTAAACAACTGGATAAAGAGATAACCCAAGAGGCCATTGAGATGATAAATAATGACGCACAATTAGCATCTCTTCACTCTACCGTATTGTATAAAGAGACATGGCACAAAGGAGTGGTAGGGATTGTGGCATCGCGTGTGATTGATATGTATTACCGGCCAACAATAATTCTTACTCGTTCGAACGGATTGGTTACCGGCTCGGCGCGTTCGGTAGAAGGATTTGATTTATATCAGGCAATAGAAAAATGCAGCCATTTGCTCGAAAAATTCGGAGGTCATAGTTACGCTGCAGGACTGTCTTTGAAACCTGAAAATATTGAGCCATTCAGGCAATTGTTTGAGCAGGTTGTTGCAGAGAGTATATTACCGGAACAGCTTATACCGGGGATTGATATTGATGCCGAGATAGGACTTCATTCGGTTACCGGCGAACTGGTAAAAAGCCTTGCCGAATTTGAACCATTTGGGCCGGGAAATATGACACCGCTATTTTGTACCCATGAGGTGACTGAACGCGGAACAGCTCGGCCGGTAGGAGCAACAGGCGAACATCTGAAGATTGATATATCTGATCCGGCCGACCCGCAGAAAATATTACCGGGTATTGCTTTCGGACAAGTACATCGGCAGGCGAGTATCCGCAGGGGCAAACCTTTTGATATCTGCTATAGTATTGAAACGAATGAGTTTCGCGGGAAAACAACCATTCAATTGAATATCCGCGATTTTGCATTTGGGGATGAGGGATAGCCGCAACCGGATTTTGTTATTATGCCAATTGTACAATTATAATAATCCCCAAATGTATTATGTGTAAACCATTATAGAATCATTATTTTTGTTCTCAAATGAGCAGAAACATAATTATTATCCCCGCCCTGATATTTTGTTTTGCCGCAACAGCAGAAGATAATCGGGAATTGTTTTATTCCCGGCGATATATAGCCGAAGAGGATAGTAACAAACTGTTTTTTTCGGTTAACAACACAAATTTTTTTAAGAATAATGAATATTTTAATGATTTTTATGAGGGATATACGGCTATCGGATATTTTTTTGAACCAACCACAGGGATACAACTTTCAACAGAGACCCGTATTGAAGGAGGGATTCATCTGTTAAAATTTTCCGGAAGGGATAATTTCTCATCGGTATTACCGGTATTCAGAGTTCATCAAAAGGCGTCACCATGGATGGAAGTGGTTCTGGGCACGCTATATGGATCATTAAATCACAGGTTAATCGAACCGTTGTACGAATTTGATCATTCATTCTATCGCGCCAGTGAGAATGGTTTGCAGTTTTTAATACATACGGCACGACTCAATTCAGATATCTGGCTTAATTGGCAGCAATTTATTTTCTGGAACGATCCGTTTCAGGAGGAATTTATTCAAGGAACATCAACCCAGATACAACTGACGAAAAACAGCCGGTTTAATATATTGGTTCCGCTGCAAACCGTTATTTCGCATCATGGAGGTCAGATCAATCAAATTGATCTTGGGGTACAAACTCTGGCAAATCTGTCACCCGGGATAGAATTATCCTGTTTAATTAAGAGTAAGCCAGTTTATAAGGCAGGTGCGGTGTGTCATTATATTTATTATAAAGATCTTTCGCCTCATTCCATCACTCGATATACCGAGGGTTATGGTATTTTTCCCGTTTTGTTTGCTACTTTGGGATGGTTTAGCGCCGAGGCCGGATACTGGAAGGGATACAGGTTTATTTCTCCGCAAGGTAGTTATCTTTTTCAGTCGGTTTCAAATATCTCAATGTTGAATGATCAGCCGCGCCGTGAACTTATAACCAGCCGCCTAACATGCGCGAAGGAGTATAAAAACGGAATAAAGATGGGGGTGCGCACCGAAACCTATTATGATATTGAAAAAGCCAGTATTGATTATAATTATGGTATTTATATTGTGTTTAACAGGGATTTTGCAATTGGAAAACGGCAAATAATTAATCCATTGAAGATGAATTAAGTGGCCGGTAATGCTGAACTTTCTTTTTCCGGAAGTGTATGTTGCAGCCAATTTATTGATTAGTAATTATTTGATTTTTTTAAAGGATTTGGTGCAACTAAATCAGATAGCCCGGCTCATCCTTTGGTTATTATCGAATTAAACAAGATAAATTAAGATCCGGTTAGGCATAATGTCTAATAATCAGACCAATAAGTATTATGTAAGGTTTAAAAATAAATTATAAAAGATAAAATAATCTTTTATCTTTGCAGTCCTTAAATAAATAATCGTATGTCGGTAAAAATCAGATTGAGCAGAAAAGGCAAAAAACATCAGGCGTTATATCATATTATAGCGACTGACAGCCGGGCGCCACGGGATGGCAGGTTTATAGAAAAATTGGGGATATATAACCCGAATACCGTTCCAGCTACTATTGAATTAGATTTTGACAGTGCATTGGCGTGGTTGCAAAAAGGCGCCCAACCAAGCGATACATGCAGGTCTATTTTATCAGTAAAAGGAGTAATGCTAAAGAAACATCTTATGGAAGGCGTGGCCAAAGGCGCATTCAATGAAGATGAGGCAAACAGGCGTTTTAATGAGTGGCTCGAAAAAAAGGAGGCACAATTAAGAGGCGAGCGCGATGCAGATTCAAAGCAACAGGCCGAAGAACGGAGGAATCGTTTGGCAGCCGAAGCAAAGGTTAACGAGAAGCGCAAGGCAGAACTGATTAAAAAGCAGAGTGAACTGGCAGCCGAGGCCGCTAAAGCAGCCAGCGCAGCTGAAGCAACGGTTAGCGACCAACCGGCCGATCAGCCGGTAGACCAGCCGGCTGCAGAAGTTGGCGGAACTTCTGAGGAGTCAAAGCCGGAATAGATCCTTTTTCATGATAAGTCGTGAGCAGTGTACCCGTATTGGGACATTGGCAAAGCCACATGGCGTCAGAGGAGAGATACTTCTGCGCAACGTAGAGCATTTGGCTGATTTAATGAAATTTTGTTCTGGATTTGTTTTTATTGATATTGATGGAGGGCTTGTTCCGTTTTTTCTTACCGGAGCAGAACCAACAGGGAATGATGAAACAATAATATCTTTTGATTCGGTTAGTACGAGGGAGATGGCCGCTGAATTGAAGGGTAAATGGCTGTATATTCCGGTTCAGGATACTTCAAAGGAAAAAGTCGTCGCCAGTGAAACGAAGCGAAACAGTTATATTGGCTACACGGCAATAGATGAAATAACCGGTATTATAGGAATTATCACGGCGGTAGATGAATCAGAGATGAATCCACTTTTTATTGTAGATGACGGAAGAGTATTGATTCCGGCTGTTACAGAACTGGTGGTTAAAATCAATCAGGAAAAAAAGCAAATTGTGTTTTCGTTACCTGCGGGTTTGCTTGAGTTATAGCAAAGCATTACCCGGGCTCCGTTCAGTTAACAAAATCGGGCGGGACAACAACATTGAGCCGTTTATGATAAATACGGATTTTTAATTTTTTACCCATTTGCGCCGGTTCGCCGTCGAAATGTACTTCGCCCGATTCCTGTCGTTTAATGGTAATACGTCGTGCCTTAAGAAATTCGATATGATCGAATTTATGCACCTGTTTGTTGAATAATTTAAAGCTTAAATCCACGGCCTTAATCAGCGGGAATGGAGCAACAATGCAAACATCCATCAACCCGTCGCAAATGTCGGCTTTTGGAGCGATAAATGCATTATTTCCATATTGTGAGGCATTGGCAAAAGTGATAAGGAATGCATTTCGTTTTATTTCGGCGCCATCCATTTTAATTGTGTATTCCTGAGGCCTGTACGAAAAGAGTTCATTAATTACAGCACCAACATACGATTGAATTCCGCGTTCGGGCTGGGTGGCAAAACGGTGACCAATCACAGCATCAAAACCGATACCGCAAGTGCAGAAAAAATATTTATCATTGATTTTACCGACATCAATTTTTGCTGTGCGGCTTTTATTGATAATTTGCATCGAAAGATTAACCGAGAAAGGTATTTTCAGATGGCGCGCCAGTCCGTTGCCCGAACCGGAGGGGATAATCCCAAGTGCAGTTTTTCCACCGGTAAGGGTTGATGCGATTTCGTTAGTAGTGCCATCACCGCCTACTGCAACGACAAGATGATAATTTAAATCGCGAAATCCGCTTGCAAGTTGCGCTGCATGTCCGCTATATGAAGTAAAAACAATATCTGGTTTATATAAATTATAATCAATATGTTTTTCGATTTTAGCCGGAAGGTGTTTTTTATTTCCACCGCCGGCAACCGGGTTGATGATAAACGCGATTTTTTTGCGCTTTGCCATTAATTCAGTGGATATCCGTGAAACTTAAATTTACGAAATTTAATAGAGAATTGTAGGGCAAAATTAATATAAAATCTCTGATAAATAATATCCTTCTGGTTTAAATGAAGACAAGCAATTTTTTTTTATTTGATGACTATATTTATATGATTGAGTGATCTAATAAATTTTTTTGAAGTTTATTTTTTGTTTTAATCCATTGCGTTTAATAGCTACTTTGCCGGCATACATAATAAAATACAATACCGGAATAAAAATCAATGTAAGGAAGGTAGAAATAGCAAGTCCGAAAATAATGGTCCATGCCAAAGGGCCAAAGAACATAACATTATCACCGCCGAAATAAATTTGCGGATCGAAATGAGTGAATAGTGTTTCAAAATTAATATTGAAACCAACAGCAAGAGGAATGAGCCCAAGAATAGTTGTTCCGGCAGTAAGCAGCACGGGGTTAAGACGAATTTTTCCGGCCTGAATTATTGCTTCGCGGGTACGTAGTTTTTGTTGTTTTAAGACATCAGTAAATTCAACCAGCAGGATACCGTTTTTAATTACAATACCCGCCAGAGCAACGATACCCATTCCGGTCATAATAATGGACATTGGCATTTGAGTGAAGATAAATCCAAGCAATACACCGATAATACTAAAAACAACTTCAGTAAGGATAATGCTGGCTCTGTCTACAGAGTTAAACTGTGTAATCAGAATAAAGACGATAAGGAACAATGCGAGCAATAGTGATTTATTGAGATACTGCATGGCTTCAAGCTGATCTTCCTGTTCGCCGGTGATGCTGATGGTAACACTTTCGGGTTTAGAGAATGCAGGAAGGGCTTTACGGATATCAGAGATGATTTCATTTGCAGTGTATCCGGTCATAACATTTGATGAAACAGTAATAACGCGTTTAACATTTTTACGGGTAATACCACCGTAGGTGTTCATGTATTCAACGGTTGCTACCGAGGATAGGGGAATTTGTTTAAGCCGGCCGCTATTCATATCCATGAATGTTATTTTATGATTCATGAGCCGTTCAATATCGTCACGTACGTATTTGTTATAGCGCAACTGAATGGGGTACTGATCTTCGCCATCGCGGTATTTAGAAACTTCGGCACCAAGCACTGCGGTTCGCACCTCGCTGCCGATTTGTCCGGTAGTTATTGATTCGTTATTTGCACGTTTGCGGTCAACAACAATGGATAATTCGGGTTTTTGGTTGTCGAAATCACTCTTCAGATCTTCAATTCCTTTAATTCCAATTGAGTCAATATAATTGATAAAATGAGCCACGGTGGTGATCAGGTCATCAAGATTTTCACTGCTCAGTTCAATATTTATGGGTTTACCGGTAGGCGGGCCCATTGTGTTTTTTTCTACCGATATTTCAGCACCCGGAATATCCTGCACGGCAAGCCGGATTTGCTCAAGGATATCGAGGGTTGATTTTCCTTTACGGTGAATATATTCAACAAAATTAACAGTTACTTTTCCTTTGTTGCTGGTTTTATTTCCTGAATCGAACATTGAGCCGGAAGCGCCAAGTGCTACATTCGATATGACGGATTCAACCATCGGGTTATTATTTCCTAATACAGCGAGGACGAGTTGTTCAACGGTTCGAGTAACCGAGTCGGTAACGGTTACATCGGTGCCAACGGGCATTTTAATCAGGACATAAATGCTGTTGGGTTCATTGTCGGGAAAGAAAACGATTTTGGGCGGGAAGAGAGCGGTAAGGACGATTGTAAAGAAGAATAAGCCAACAAGAGACCCCAGCAACCAGTAAGGATGGTTCTTGGCCAGCAGATAGCGGATTGTTCGTTCATAAAGTCGCTGGATTTTGGGAACAACATTATTCTGATACCGTAGCAGCACTTTGTTAAAATAAAGCTTGAAAGCAACAAATAGCAGAGCAATAAGCACGATAAAATTTGCAAGGCCGAATTGTCCTGCCGCATAGAAAAGTAGCGAGACAATGACAATTATTCCGGCAGTGCGCAGTACTTTTTTTCTGTCAGGATTTTCATCTTCTTTTTCTGTTTTCATAAATGATACGGCAAATACCGGATTAATCAGGTATGCAACAACCAGAGAGGAAAAAAGCGTAAGGATGATTACCACGGGAATGTAATGCATAAATTTACCGGTAATTCCGGGCCAGAAAGCAAGAGGAACAAATGGTGCGATAGTAGTGAGCGTGCCGGAAAAAACAGGCATAAACACTTCTCCGGCAGCAAATTTAGCAGCAATGGTAATTGGTAATTTTTTTTTGTTATAAATACGGTGAGTGTTTTCAATAACAACAATTGCATCATCAACAACAATCCCCAAGGAGAAGATAAAAGAGAACATTACGAGCATATTCATACTGAAATCAATCCATGGCAGGAAAATACAGGCCAGCGCCATAGATAGCGGGACGGAGAGAGCAACAAACATGGCATTGGTTAATCCCATGAAAAACATCAGGATCAGAGTAACCAGAATAAAACCGATAATAATTGTATTATTCAGATCGGCGAGGGTATTTCGGGTATACCGGGACATATCGCCGGTAACCAGCAGATTGACGTCAGGGGGAACTTCAGTTTCATAATGGTTGAGAATTTTTTTGATTTTATCCGAAGCATCCAGCAGGTTTTGTCCGCTTTTTTTAATCACATTTAAAGTAATTACATTATCGCCGCCGAGCCGGGCAAAGCTTTCCTGTTCTTTAAAACTATCGCGAATAGTGGCAATTTCATTGAGTTTGACATAAGCGCCGCTGCCCGAATTGATAACAATGTTCCCGATGGTTTCGATGTCTTTAAACTCGCCGGCAACACGAATTGACCGTTGCATATTTTGCATATTGATGCTGCCTCCGGCAATTGTGATGTTCTCGGCCTGTATGGTGCTTTGAATATCATAAAAGCTTACCGATGCGGCCTGCATTTTGTACATGTCAACATCAATTTGAATTTCGCGGTCGAGAGCTCCTACAATATCTACACGGGTAATTTCTTTCAGGGATTCGATGCGGTCCTGAAGCACATCGGCATATTTTTTCAGTTTGCTCAGGTCATATTTTCCGGAAATATTGATATACATGATGGGGATTTCAGAGAAATCAATTTCCATCACAACCGGATCGGCAGGCATATCATTGGGCAGGTCCGATTTGGTTTTGTCCACAGCATCTTTAATGCGTTGTTTTGCCTCCGATACATCTATATCGGGATTAAACTCAACGACGATGGATGAAAAATCCTGCACCGAATTACTCGAAATGGTTTTAACTCCATTAACGGCTTTAATATTTTTTTCAAGCGGACGGGTGATTAATCCTTCCATATCGGTTGGCGATGTGCCCGGATAGATTGAGCTGACGATAATGGTAGGAATAATAATTTCGGGGAACTGTTCTTTAGGCACGCTGTTATAGTTGATGATCCCGAACAGGGTAATAATCAAAATCAGCAGATATGCACTGGTGCGGTTATCTATTGCCCAACTGGTGGGTTTGAATTCTTTAAACTGGGTTGACATATTTTTTTTCTTTACACATTAAAAACGAACGGGTTGTCCTTCTTCCACCGACTGGAAACCGGCAGTAATCACTTTGTCGCCGGTCTTCAGTCCTGCAATTACTTCTGTCTGTCCATTGTAAATAACACCTGTCTGAATATAGGCGCGACGTGCAATTTTTTTTCTGTTTTGTTCATTTACGGTGAGCACGTATTTCCCTTTCCGGATATCCTGCTGTACAATTGTCAGCGGAATTACAACAGCATCCGGCTTATGATAGTCGTTGATTTTTATGATTGCAACCATATTTGCTTTCAGGGCAGCGTTGGTTGATTGCAGATAGGCCTCTATTGTGAACGTACGATTAACAGGGTTGATAAAATCTGATGCGTGGTTAACGGTTGCAGTAAATTCTTTTTGAATATCGGGAAACAGGATAATAATTTTATCGCCTTCATTCACCTTTGATGCATAACCTTCTGACACATCGGCCACAATTTTTAGTTTATTAAAATTTATTATTCTGAATGCCGGATAACCCGGAATAATCGATTGACCGGCTTTGACACTGATTTCTTCAACTGTTCCGTTTACCGGCGATTCAAGATGCATCATACTGATTTGTTCTTTGACCTGGGCCAAATTTTTTTCAAGGTTTTCTTTGTTGTTTTTAGCGGTCAGGTAGTCAATTTCTGATCCGATTTTTTGTTCCCAAAGCCGTTTTTTCTTTTCATAAATATCAGTAACAAATGCGAGGTTTGATTTAATCTGGGCGAGGGTTTCCTGTAAAACGGCATCGTCCATTTTTGCTAAAATCTGGCCTTTTACCACCTGTTGCCCGGCATTAACATAGATTGTTTCGATTTTGCCGCCGGAAAGTGAACTTACGGGTACATTTTCATCCCCATCAAGTCGTCCCTGTACTTCGATATAATGATTGAAAAGCGCAGGCGCAACATTCATAACCTGCACCATTTTTCCGGTTTCCGGAAGCGCCGAATCACCTTTTTCGGCTGCAATCTCTTGTTCCAGACGACTAATCTGTAAGGCGATGGCTTGTTGTTGTTTTTTCAGTGATGCCAGTTTTTGTTCTTTGTTGCCGCTGCATCCGGCAAGGATTAAACCGGCTATTAATACCGGGACTATACTCTTATTCATACGCATTATTATTTATTGTCTGTAATTAGTTTTTCAAGTTTAGCGGAGCTGTTTACCATAGCAATAATAGCTGCATAGTACGATGCCTGAGTGTTAAAATACTGGTTTTGTGCCTGTGTGAGCTCCATTCCCGATGCTATGCCTTCTTTATATTTTATCAGGGTCTGATTATAAATACGGCGTGAGAGTTGCATGTTTTTTTTCTCTGTCTCGTATTTTTCGTATGATGACAAGAAAGATGATTTGGCATCGTCAAAAGCAATTTTCAGTGCATCGGCAGTATGTTCTTTTGTATTTTTGGCCTGCTGGTACTGGATTTTTGCCTGGCTTACCTTAGCCATCTTCATGCCGCTGCCGAAGATCGGAATATTTATGCTTACGCCTACCATATCGGGAGGAGTGAAGGTGAATGATTTATCATTGTAGTTTTCCTGATGGTTGTAATACCCGGCGATCTCAGGGAGAAATTCGCTTTGTTTGTGTTTCAGGTTAAGACGCATCAGTTTTTCCTGTGTTTCGAGCAAACGGTAATCAATGTTGTCGGAAAGGGAAAATTCTTTCGTTGCCAGTGAAAGAGATTGCTTTGCCAGCAAGTCGTCAATCGTTTCGGTGAGTTCAATTTTATTTTGCGGATCAATTCCGAGCTGGTATTTGAGCAAATTTTCAGTTATCGTGGCTTGCCTGGACAGCATGTCGGCCAGAGATTTAATGTTAGATGCAGCCAACCGGATCTGATCAACGGTTGTTTCGTCAATAAAACCCTGTGCAAGTAACGCTTCGCTTTCTGCCACGTTTTTTTGGATCGAAACATAAATCGAGTCGGTAGTGGCTTTGTTTTCGCGAACCACAAGCACTAAGTAGTACGAATTGGTTATGGATTCGGCCAGGTCGGTACGCGATTTGGTGAGGGCCAACTGCGACAGTCCCTTAAAGGTACGTGCCGTTTGAAGCCCGACAAGGTATGCTCCACTGAATATCAGTTGAGTAACGGTAATATCAAGAGTGATGGTTTCTTTCAGGTCGTCAATATCAAATTCGCTTTCGGCCGGCGGTGTCAGATAGCTGTAATCGGCATTGATCGGAGGAGCGGGGAGTCCGAGTTGCTGGTTGATTCCGTTTACGCTTTGGTTTAATCCGCTGAGGTTCTGGCCAAACCCATACAAAACGCCATTTAACTGTGAGAATGCCGAAAAATCTTCAATTGTTTTTGGCACGGTAAGCATATACGAGTACGATCCTTTGGCATTTACTTGCGGAAGTCCGATGGCTGTTGTTTCCCATACTTTTTTCCGGGCTGCTTTAACGTCCAGTTCTGCATTTTTCATTACAGGGCTATGAATAAAGCTATACGCTCTGGCTTCGGCCAGCGAAAACCGGAAAACCGAATCGGTGGTCTGCTGAGCAAGCACACCGGCCAGCGCGGGAAGCAGAGCGATCCATCCTGCAAAAATCCTTTTCTTCATTATTTGCTATATTACTGTTGGTTCAATAATTTTTTAGTTTGCCGAGATTTTGTTCAAGTACTTCAATCCCTTTATTTGTGGCCATCCCGCGAATATGATAGATCATGATTTCGGAATAGGCAGCAGGGGATAAAAATTCAAATAAGGTTAGCAGTTCCGAGTCAGTAATTGATTCGATGCGTGAAACATGCGCTTTAGCGATAATCTCTTCATTCAGATCGGCACGGTATAAACCTTCATCTTTGCCTTTACGGATATTTGCCAGCGTACAGTCATACATCTTCTGCCGCTTAACCTTTTTAATCTTTTCGAACAATGCGGGGTAATATTTTTTCAGGTCATAGTCAACCGAAGCATTATACTCTTTGAGTATTTCATTAATAAAGATATGGATTTCTATGAGATTTTCAATAGCATTTTTCTCCAGATGTTTAATATTGTCGAATACCTGCTGCTGACGGTCAATCTCCATATCAACGATTAGCCCTACCAGTTCGTCTTTATCATGTACATGCTGGTATAATGTTTTTTTTGAAATACCAAGTTCTCTTGACACATCGTCCATGGTGATACTCTTAATTCCGTATTTAAGGTAAAGTCCACGGACTCTTTCGAGAATATTTTTCAGATCATCAGACATAGTGACTGCAAAAATACATAAAAAAGAAACTCCGGAAACGAAATATACAAAAAAAGTTTACTCTGTTGATTATTTTGCTAATTATCATAATATTAGTTAATTAATTAACTTTAAATTAAGATATTATTAAGGATTTTAATAATTATTCGGATTTTTTTGATTTTGTTTAGATAAATTGCAATGATTAATTATTTTTAAAAAGTTAAGTATAAAAAAACGATTGATTATGAAAGGATTAGTGT
>CAZRNJ010000004.1:0-34257 GCA_964601385.1 uncultured Bacteroidales bacterium
TTTCCATCGGCATATATCCAAACCATAAAACGGCTACCGGCCTCGCAGGTTATTCTATTGCAAGGCAGCGAAAAAGAAAAATGCCGCACACTGGTTACTGCGGTTACTAAAAACAACCCGGGAACAGCCTTTGAAGCCGGCCAGCCGGTACAGGCCGCACTTTTCATCCGCGACGGTTTTGATGAGGAAGTCTTTTTTGCTATGCGTACACAGCTTCAGCTTGCAGGTAAAGAACCCATTATTCTGGCCGACCGCAAAAGCAGCATTGTGAGCATAAACGGGATACGAATTGTCCCCGACCAGGTTTATACTGAAGCAGTAGCATTTGCCGATCAAACCATCATTGTTGCGCCCGGCTTCTTCTGGCCTTCAACTCCGGCCGACAGTATACCCTACCGCTGGCTCACACAGCAATGGAAAAACGGCCATCAACTCGTGCTCTTCGGCACTTCGGCATTCATGGTCGGTAACACACCGGTATTCAAAGGAATTCCATTCACCACATCCGACCAGATGAAATGGAGCTTCAGTAAAGGGCATGCCTTTTTTAAAGATCAACCCGCAGTATTATCTACTGTCCGGTTGATTACTGCCAAAGATGCGCGTTCCCTGAAAGAGACGATTCTACTGATGAAACAACATGGTTTAATTCAATAGCCCTGTTGTATGCTAAGACTTTTTTTCATATCTGCCCTCATCTGCTCATGGCTTAATGTATGTGCAGATGACGAGCTGTTCAAACTGAAATTTACCAACGGGATTGAACTGAATTTTCTTGTCAGCGATGGTTACCTGCTGGGCATCCAAAGTGCAAGCGCAAACGAGATATCCCTTAAAAGCGACAAGACAAGTATTTTTCCGCTGATTGCCGAAGACTGGCAAACGATTAACCGCATTTATCCGCTGCTTCGTCTTCGCGAATTTAAAGAACATCCTAACTCCGCCGAAATTATTTGTGATATTTTTTCCACTACAGACACTATTGTTTATTATCACTTTTTTCAAAAAAAATGGACAAACACGGCGTGACGGGTTTCGCTTTCCTCATCTGCATCCCAGCAGTACATTATGCCATACTGATTCGCTGAAAAAAATAATCAGCAGAGTAAAAAAAGAAATGCGTCCGGCCGGGCAACTGCGGTGGTTTATTGAGATGCAGCACGACACTATTTCCGGAAATATATGGAAAGGATGGAACCAATGGTTTGAGTTCAAACTGTCCGATGGCGCAAAAGTAAATTCATTCAGGGTTGCATCAACATGGGAACTGAATGGTCAACTGCACAACCTGACTGTTGTAAATATGCGTTACCGCGGGCTTGGCCGCATCGAACAACAGTTGCAATGCAATACCGACGGGGAGAATCTGATTCCGTTCACTACCACCGAAACCTTAAAAAACTGGGCGTATGACACCACTTTATATCAAACGTGTACCGGACAGGGAAATACGCCGGCACGATGCCTTGCGCTTGCATTACGCGCAAATAGCTGGACTGCCCACCATGCGCGCGGAGCAGGGACTTCCTTTTTTGATTTTCAGTTCAGACCAATCGCATTGTTCGCTGCATTTCCCGAGAAGAAGGGAAACTTCAGAGCGCTTACCGAAGCAAATCCCGGCGATCGGCTCCTGTCGCAGCTTGACGAGGAATGGTTTCCATTGACTGCTTCATTCACTACCTCAAAAATGAAGTACAGAGTGCTGGTAAGTACTGCTAAGCCATTAACAGTGTATGAATGCCGCAACCGGTGGAAAGAGATGGATATTTTTCTCCGGAAGAAAATTTCGGACGAACTGGGATTTATTCAATACAATGCAATGCCTGCAGTGGGTATGAACTGGGACTTCTGGCGACCTGAATACACTTACAAACATGCTATTGATAGTTTTTTACCAGAACTGGAACGTTTAGCCGGCGCCGGGGTAAAAATGGTTGTGACTCATAATTCGTGCTGGATAAACGGCCGGTCAGTAAAAAATAAATGGGACGGAACAGAACACATTGATTTTATTCCCAACAGTGCTAATCCCTGCCAGGTATACGACTGGGTGCCTCTGCCATCAGTAGAAAAACCCTGGCGTGAGATGTACAGTAAAATGAACTCTCTGGACATGTCGTATTATGTGTGGGTAACAGGCATGTCGGTTAAAGACGCCGGATTCACTTCACGCGTGGGAACCGCCCCCCGCCATTGGGCGCTGAATTCACCCGGCGGAACACCGAATGAAACCTATGGTGAACATCTGCTGAAACACAACATCCTTGATTCGACATTCAGCCATGAATTCACAAAATCTTTACTTGGCACCCGAAAAAACTACGGCTTTAACGGAATATGGGGCGATGCATTTCATCATCTGTATATGAATCAGCTCGACTGGGCCAATGGCACCGGAAACTCCATGCAGCGCAGCTGGTGGGAATATCTTGCCATGTTAAGCCGCGACAGCATTGGATTTATCAGCGAGAGTACATCATTCCCCGGATTAAACTGTTCGATTGAAACAGACAGCATGTTATACGACTGGTGGTATTTTCAGTACACCCAATACTGGTTCCGGAATGGGCATCACAAACATTATACCAGCCGGCAGCTTTCCGAATTACTGTTTAAAATAATGTCAAACAAGGGTTGGGTATTTACTGATTTATTGGAATACGGAACTGCTTATCCGTATACACATCCCGACTCAATTATTGAAAACTTCAGCCAATACGCAAAAATGTACAACTCCGCTCTTGCTTATATGGACCAACCTTATATTTTACCCGACGGGGCAGGGATTATCTGGCAAAACCAAAAACAGGGAACGGACGTAGTAATCTTTTCATACCAGCCCATTAAACTCGCGGTAAAAGCAAAAGATATCATCACGGGGAAAGAAACGGATATTATGCCGCCGTTTACCGTGGCTATTGCCCCACGCTCCCTGATTCAGAAAATGAATATCAGAACAGATTTCTGATGAACCCAAACAGAAAAAAAACATCGAATTATTTCGTCCAGACCATCACTACAGTGCTCCTGCCGTCTAACCGGATATTTGATAAGCCAGTTATCATGCCACTATTACTCGAATACAGAACGGATGGTTTAAAACCTGATGGTGATGATAAAATAACATTTTGCAACTCAGATGAACCATTGGTAATAACCGTGACAAAGCGATCGCCTGCAGACAATGTTTTCAAAAGAATATGCGGTTGATGTGATGCAAAACGAAAAGGAGCATTGATAAATAATTCTGTTTCTCTGGAAAGAAAAGCCGCAAGCGGCCTGTTATCGCCCATCCAGCCGCCGATATCCACCATGGCCGGAATCCACACCACTTCACCTTTACCGTAACTATTGCGACAGCCGGCTGTTTCTCCCATATAATTTGCTACACCATTTGCTGTTGTTAATGATAAAACAGAAAGCCACATATGGGCAGGCAGAGGCGCAGTATATCCATCAATATTAACATGGAATTCATTACCAATCAGTTTCACCTCACGTACCGAAGCACCAAAAACATCCTTCAACGGAAATCCCGATTGAAAAGTATTCTCCTCATTTTCGTTAAAATATCCTGTTAGTCCGGTAACAATAAGTTTGTTGCCTTTCTCAACAAAGGTTTTAATTGCAGAAACATATTTATCCGGAATACTTGCAACATGAGCCATGATCAGTACCTGCTTTGCAGGAGGATCCCAGTTATAATCATCCATCTGCTTGAGGTTAACAGCAATGCCCATTTCAGTCAATGCTTTGTAACAGCCCATCACAGCTTTGATATGCGCCTGCGCCTTCCGTCCTTCAATATCTTTCCAGTTGTCTTTGCGTCCCAGAATCAGCATCGTTTCAGGACTGAGAAGAATGGTGATATTTGATTGAAGGGGTTTGGTCCGATTAAAAAGCTCAGCATTATCATTTATCGTTTTAGCGATTTTCGCCGATTCGGAAAGGCGCTCTGATGCGGTATTCCCATATCCGAGGAGAGACCACTCACCGGCCTCACCGCCCAAGCGCCGCCAGTTAAGCAACCAGAAAATGATATTCCCGGCGCCACTACCTATTCCTGTCCAAACCCATTGTGCAATATCCTTAGACGTAGGACATAAGGGATTACCGCCGCTCCAGATGTTATTACCACCCTGAAGCTCGGATACCCAAAAAGGATTTGGCTCGCTAGCTCCACGAATAACATCACAGATTCCGGAAATGGCTAATGCATAGTCGTCGCGCTCAAACATACTCAGGTGCCACGAAGGATGAATAGAAGCGCCGAGGGACGACAAAAAACCGCGCCATGCCGGCAGATCATATTTGGGAAGAATATCGAAAACCGCATGAGGATTAACATGCAAGGGATGAAGCATATCGTGTTTCCGGATCTCGGTTGTGAGCCACGACAGGTAACTGGTCATATAATCGCGCCAAAAAAGATTCCAGTCGAGAAAGGGCGATGGCCGTGCAAAGCCGCCTGACTGATCCCACAATTCACTATACCCGATAGATTCAAACTCCTTAAAATCCGTAAGCCACAAAGCATTTAACGATTGAATATTATTGTACTTTTTTCTGAGCCAAACCTGAAACCGGGCTACAGCCAGAGAGTCGTGGCTATTGAATTGTCCCGGCTCATTTTGCAACCACCAGGTTTCAAGTGCAGGATGATTTTTAAAATGATTTACAATTTTTCCGATATAAACGGCTGCAGCGTCAAATTGTTTATCGGATGTTGGGATTGCCCCATCCTGATCGCGATACCAAAATTTCGGATCAGCGAAAGCAGGACCATGATTAGCGGTAAGCGTTGCCTGGATTTTTACATCATATTTAGCAGCAGCAGCAAAGGCCTGATCGTACAATAAAAAATTATAATTTCCGGGTGTGACTTCAATATAATTCCACATGATAAAAAGTCGTGCCACCGGCATATTATTCTCTGCAAGAATTTTGAACCATTCATCAATCTGTCCGGGAGTTTGTCCCGGCTCTATCCAAACCTGAGCGCCAATACGCGGATGAGTATTTCCGTTTAGAAAAAAAATACACAATAGCGAAATCGTAAGTAATTGCTTCATAATTTAATTTACTTTATAGATAATGATTGATACAATTTCCCCAGCAGCGTATCCTGTTCGATCTCCCTGATATTTTTAAATCCGAGTTGCAGAGCGGCCTTTAAGGATGCAATGGCCGAGTCGGTCATCCCGTTTAACATAAACGATTGTGCTGATAACAATTGTACGTCAGGATTAGACGGACTTAATGTTTCGTAAATAGCAACAGCCGATCGTTGTTGGGTAAATGATCCCTTGACCAGCATATTTTTAGCATGCATAAAACCCAGCATACCCAGAAAATTTTTTAATCGCATATACATCGCTCTCTCGTCAGTAATTGTTGAAGATATACGCTCATCCAGTTGTTTCATTTCATTTTTCCACCACGCTAAAGATTGATTGGCGAGAGCTGCCTGATATCCGCTGCGCAATTGTTGTTCTTTATTGATCAGCACGATGATTTCCTGTTGTCGGCTGATGACGTCCTTATCTTTCTTCAGGCGATTGTAATATGACCGGATTTTTTTTATATTCACCATACCGCCAATAAACGAAATTGCTTTTTGCGAGGTAACATAGGCCTCGTATTTATGACCGTTTCGATTCAGTGTTTTAATCCTTTTTAAAAAGCCGGCTGCCACCTCCTCCAATAGCTCCTTATTGACAGGAACAGTACCATCTTTCATTTCGTTGATATGCATCCAGAGGAGTGCTTCGTCCATCAAGCTGTCGGACGGCCAATCATGTCCGCCATTAAAAAACTCAATATAATGTGTGATCCCTGTTCTTGACAGCATCGTTCCGGTATTGAACAATTCGCTGTAATTAAAATCATCTTTTCCGGCCATGCCGTAGTACTTGACCTTTGAACCGGAGAGAGCAGATTCGGGGAAATACAGGCCTGCGCCACAAGCAACGACACCACGGATTTTCTCGGACATAAATGCCATGGTTGAAGCAATGCGTGCACCACCGGAAAAACCGGCAACATAAACCCGGTTACCATCCATACTAAATTGCCGTCCGACATCATAGATGAACGAATTAATTACGTACTCAATATTGGGCGCTGAATTATATGAATTATTTGATCCGGCAATGATAAATCCATATCTTGCTGCTGCTGTCATCATCCGGCGCACAGGGATATCTCCATGTGCATGCGGATCGAATGCGAATACGACCGGATAGGATTTTGATGTATCATAAGAAGGAGGTAGGCATACAAAATAACTTTGTGTTGTATCAAGCAAGGTCTTCACCTGTTTCATCACCATCAACGCCAGAGGTTTGACATCTGCATGCTTATTGCTACAGCCGGCAAATACCATTACAAATCCACAAAATAACAATATTGGAATACTCTTCATAGCTATCTGTTTAGACATCATTTGGATGATTTAACTTTTAAAAAATCATCTCCTTTAGTAAACATATATCCGGCGATCATTTTCCGGAGATCCCGACGTGAAGGAGATAGTTTATAGTTTACCACAGCACCGCTTGAATCGGTAACTGATTCAACATTTGTAATCTGCCGGATGCGTTCAATATCATGGCTTGAATTAATCGCTTTTACAGACAACCTGCCGTTTTTCAGCGACAGGACCTGAACAGACCATAAGCTGTCCTGCTGTTTGTGATTGAGCAGGAAATGACCGTTACATTTGCGCAGGACATGACGATCGGAAAAAAGAAACAGCGTATCTTTAAACATATGATAACCAGATACAGAATCGCCCTGACGGTTTACTTTCAGCGAAAGGTTAAGATCAGAAAGGTATAGCGAATCATTCACCAAACGCATGTCTTTCGATGTATCAATATCCAAAATAGCCGCTCTGAATCCTGCTGAATAAACGGCATACATCATTTTATCAGTGATAAACAGCATAGAGCTGTCGGTAGAATTCAGATACTGACCACATACTTTTAATGGAAAACGATTCAGGTTGCGCACTCCATCCGGTTGAGGGCACTCAAACCGGACATTATCCCTACAGGTAGGAAAAAAAGATAACGCCAATAAAAGTATGACAGCAATTTTACTCATCGTTATAATCAATTCAGCCGAGTGTAACCATGATCTTATTAAGGGTTTCGGTACACAGCTTGTCAAATAATGTCTTTTCAATTATCGCTTTGTTTTTTTCGACAAAAGAAAAAACAACTTCCGAATTATTAATACGAATACTTTTTATTGCATACTCATTCCACTTTTTATTCGATGGATTCTGATAGGTAACTTCAACACGTTTATTACGAAAATAACAAAAGACAGATGCATCTCCCTTTTTTCCAAATTGCTCGTCCACCAGCCGCGGGTGGATACAAAGGTTCCCATTCTCACCACGCACACCAAACACCTGGGTTGTAAATGCCATGATGAACCATGCAGCCGAACCGGTAAGATAAACATACATTCCATGACCATAGCGATTAAAGAACGAAGGCACAGAAGGAAATATTTTAGAACGTCCGGAATCCATCACAAGTTTATAAATACCTTTAAACACACTATATCCCTCATCAACAAATCCGCGTTGATACAATGCATAAAGATATTTTATATTCTGATGCATCCATTTGCTTCCATGTTCTTTATATCCGTATGCAAAAGCACATACGCGGCCGAGGTTGAGTTTCAGTTCTTTCAGATCGGTATTTAGACGCAAGCCGCCGGTTATATCATCGTGCAGATAATACATTACCGAATCAAAAATTTGTTTTACCTGTTGATCGGTTGCAGTATGGAACATAGTAGGCAGCACTTGTGAAGTAAGGTCAATACGTGTGCCATTAGGATGATCGCCATGAACACGGATACTGTCATTATCATAATGTCCGTTAAAAAAACTTTTACCTTCTTTTGCAGTCACCCATTCGTTTTTCCGTATATGCTCAAAAGCATGGGCAGCTTTTGCTCTAAAGTCGGATGCAAGGTCAGATGTTTTTATTTTAATTGTTTTACCGCTTACCTTGTGCCGTATACTGTCGTGATATTTCTGCAAGTGCGCCTGTTTTGCCGCCGGTCGGGCATAATCCACTTTTATTTGTCCGTTCAGGGTATCGAACAACATCACCGCTTCGGCCAATACCTCAATTACACTGATACCTGCCTTCTCAAGCAGTTCAAGGCGTGATGCGAGTGTGGCAAGATTATGTGCCGTAAAATTATAAAAACAAACCGACTCACCATTTGTGCGCGCATTATCATAAGTATCGTTCCAGTCGGCAGCTTCGAGCAGTATATTATTATTTTTGCCCACATTAAAAAACGAGCAAACATTTTGCAGAATAACATGTTCAAGAATACTGCCTTCGTACACTTTGTCATCGTAAGTGAGCAAGCGATTGCCATAGGTTGCCGGATTATAATCAGCGTCCTTATCTTTACTGCGGCGGAACACATGATCTTTCCAATAGGGTACTTTTTTTAACAGTATATCCTGATCGCCTGTCTGGTGAATATAAAAATCAACAACATAAAGCGGCCATGCGCTATGGTCGCACCAGGTACGGTCAATACGGTTCACATCACTAAAAAACTCGCCGGATTTATTGCCAATCAGGTTAGCATTTGTTCCGTCAATACGTACGCCCAAAAAATTATTCAGGATTTCCTGTTTTGCGCTTTCGGGGTCAATTAAAAAGATAGAAAGCAAATCCTGCCAGAGATCGCGCCAGCCCCTGCCCCCCTTTCCATAATCAAAATCGGGCAGATAAGCATTACCAAACACCTGCCGGCATTTAACCTGATACGAAAGCCAGCGGCACCAGTTATTAAAATCAGTATCTTCCGTATTGAACGATACATTATTTGACATATTAATCCAATAACTTCTGGTATCATCCAATGCTTTGGTTGCTTTAGCTGCAGTACCATATTTTTCTTCCCATGCAATAAAATCTTCGGGTTTTTCAGATATCATGTGAAGAATAATATAAGATGTTTTTTCACCCGGATGAAGAACTTCGGGTTCAAACTGTAAGGCGCCGACAGCTTCGGTTCCGTCGCGTTCTCCTTCGGGTAAGACCGGAGGTTTAAGGTCGTTCCAAATTGCCTCGGGATTATCGAGTGTCCCCCCTTCGCCGATAAAATCGAGCATAGAGCCCCACATATATCGAGGTTGTTTCCCGTATTGTGTTGAACCATAAGTTGCATAATAAGTATAATTAGGAATATGTCCGCCGCGCTCATCGTGCACGATATTGCCTTTTATGCGAATGCCAAATTTATCGTGCCATATTTTCTGGAATAATGTAGTAACCTGCTTATGATCGCGGACATTTTCGGTTGACCGGCCAAACATAGGAGTAGCAGCTGTTGCTTTAAACTGCAGTGGAGCAGAAGATATATTCTCTATTTCTGCAATAACGATTTCGACATGCGCCGGATCACAGGGAACAAATTGAGTGAATGTAGCTTTAAGACCTATTTCATTATTAAAACGCGTCAGACGAAACCAGCCCATACCGGCTTCAAGAAACGACGACTCTTTTCCATCCCTCTCCCAACGTTTCAGATTACGTGCAGCGCTCACGCCTGTTGCCGACCAGGGTATATGCCCTTTCACTTGTATCCAGAAATTACGGCTCGAAGAACTGCGCCACAACTCATCGGTAACCGTAGGTGTATTAAAGTAAAAATGATAGCCGGTAGCGATATCGCCTTTCAATTCCGGCGTTGTCCAGCAACGCATACCCGACTCATTCATTAGCGGAAAATAGAGGGACGAAATATATTCGGGATCAGGACAGATGAATGATCCATCGTTTTTATCTGTAAAACGCCATAACGGCCCTTTCCCTTCTTTCGCCACCCATCCTCCAAACGATTCTTTTATCTTCATAGCTATAATTTATTATATTCAGGTTATAAAAATAAACAAATAATTAATTTTGTTCCGATTTGAAAAATATAAAAACACAAACCGCGCTTTCTGTATGTCTTATCCTCTGGGCTACAGCATTTACCGGTATTCGTACCGCTTTGCAGTATTACGAGCCGGCACACCTGTCATTCATGCGTAATCTGTTTGCATCGGTTGTGCTTATACCGGTGGCAGTATTTATGCGATTCCGTATTCATTCAATACAGGACGGTTTACTGTTCTTAATCGCAGGAACTATCGGTATAGGTGTTTATATCCTGACCCTCACAACAGGCGAACAGATCACCACTGCAGCATCGGCCAGTTTTATTGTAAATAGCTGTCCGGTGTTTACTGCTATCCTGGCTACCGTGTTTCTGAAAGAAAAAATCACCCTCACAGGATGGATGAGCATTCTGATTACTTTTACCGGATCAACACTGATTGCTTTTGGCGAAAACCACTCATTGCAATTCAGTAAAGGAGCATTGCTGATATTGGCATCAGCATTAAGCACCAGTATCTATATTGTAATGGCCAAACCCTTATTGAAACGATACAGCAGCATCGAGGTTACAACGTATATTATCTGGGCAGGCACAATATTTTTATTTTTTTTCAGCAAAAAATGGCTGCATGCGATACAAATTAACCCTCTGCATTCAACACTGCTTATTGTTTATTTGGCATTGGCTCCGGGTATTATGGCCTATTTTCTATGGTCGTATGTGCTATCGGTATGGGATGCAAGCCGTACTTCAGCCACCCTGCTGCTTGTACCCTTCATCACTATTCTGATGGGTATCGTGTTAAATAAAGAGATGCCGGAATGGATAGCCATTGCCGGCGGTATGATATCCGTTGCAGGAATTATCATACTCTTCAGGTTCGGCGGTAAAAATCAATGGATGCACAAAACTCCGACTGAACGACAAACACAGGATGTAGAATCTTTTGCGTATAGCTTTAGAACAAGAAAAAAACGCGAACGCAGTACTATTTATTAGCAATAATAATACATTCATTTACCTTGAATCCATTAACACCTTTTTCTGTTGCAGTGAATTCCATCAACGAAGCAGTAAAACCGGCAGATTGTAACCGTTGCCGTAATCCGTCTGTTGAATACCATCGAACATGATCGTGTTGACCGAATAATAATTTACGCAAAGCAGGATCAGTAACAGAAAAATCTTCAACTATTGCACCTTCGGTAAAAGGTGTTTGCACAAAGCATTTTCCGTGGGGTTTTAAAATTCTGTAAAGTTCTTTCATTGCCTGAAAATCCTTCTCAATATGCTCAAGAATATGATAACAAATAATGATATCGAATGAATTATCCCCGGCAGCGACAGCAGTAAGGTCAAACCGGCACATTGCGTTAAACTCGCCTGAAAAATCAGAAGTTACATAATTTATCTCCGGAATATTTTTCATCAGCCGGTCAATGCAGCGTGATGGAGAAAGATGTAACACAGAAATATTTCCGGTGAGCAAAGGAGAAATAATTTGCCACAGCCGGCGGTCGCGGGGCAAACTTCCGCAAAGAGGGCATAGCCATTCATTGCCGGCTGAATGAATAAAGCTACGGAGCCGCGCACCGCAACAGTTACAGCGATAAGTAAAACCGGCATAGAGCAGATAAAGGACAGCGCGAAAAAGGCGCTCATAGCGAAGCATCCATGGCCTGAAAAAAAACTTTTTAATTAAATGATACATGGATAAAAACTAATTTTATATCATTTGGAATTATTTATCTTCCGGCATTCATATCCTTTAAACCGGCAGTTAAAAAAGAATAGCTGAAAAAAAGCATAAAGTAATTCCAACGGCGGCAATTAAATATTCAACCGCTTAGCTGCGATCAGTGTATTTGTAAGCAATGCAGACCGTGTCATTGGTCCAACACCGCCGGGCACAGGAGTAATAAAACTGCATTTAGGAGCTACTTCGTCGAACTTCACATCTCCTTTCAGCCGGAACCCGCTTTTTGTTTCGGTTGAAGGAACCCGTGTTGTTCCCACATCAATCACAACGGCGCCATCTTTCACCATATTGGCTTTAACAAATTCGGGGATCCCCATTGCGGCAATAATAATATCGGCCTGACTGCAAATCGCTGCAAGGTTTTCGGTGCGGCTGTGGCAAACAGTAACGGTTGCATCGCCGGGTATTGCTTTCAGTGACATCAGTATGCTTACAGGCCGGCCAACAATATTGCTACGTCCCAGAACAACACAATGTTTACCTTTTGTTTCGATTTTATAGCGTCGGAGCAATTCAATAATCCCTGCAGGCGTTGCCGAAACAAAGGCCGGCAGACCCAATGTCACACGGCCAATATTAACAGGATGAAAGCCATCCACATCCTTTGAGGGATCAATGGCTTCGATGATTTTCCGTTCAGAAATATGTTTTGGGAGAGGCAACTGTACAATAAAGCCATCAATATCTTTATCGCTGTTCAGTTCGGCCACCTTAGCCAGTAGTACTTTTTCACTGATATCATCTTCAAAGCGGATAAGCGATGATTTAAAGCCCACCTGTTCACAGTCCTTCACCTTGCTGGCCACATAGGTTTCACTTCCACCATCATGGCCAACGAGAACTGCAGCGAGATGTGGCACTTTATTTCCGTTCTTTTTAAGAATCGCAACTTCAGCAGTAATTTCCTGCTTGATATCTTCAGCAATTTTTTTTCCGTCAATCAATTCCATAGTATGATTATTAAAAATTCATATTTCATCAGGACGCCTCATCTGCGAATACCCTGCATTCTGCTCATAATCTGGTTTGGATTTTTGCCTGTTGCCACTTTCCGCATAATCTTCCGCATTTCGATAAATTGAGTGATGAGCCGGTTAACTTCCTGGATGGTTGTACCACTGCCGGCTGCCAGCCGTTTACGTCTGTTTCCATTAAGCACATCCGGATTCTGACGTTCGAGCGGTGTCATAGAATAAATAATCGCTTCGGTATGCTTAAAGGCATCATCGCCGATATCAATATCACGAATTGCCTTGCCAACGCCGGGAATCATTCCTGCAATATCTTTAATATTTCCCATTTTCTTGATCTGCTGTATTTGCTGAAGAAAATCATTAAATGTAAACTGATTTTGCGCGAGTTTTTTGTGTAGTTTACGTTCTGTTTCTAAATCGAATTGTTCCTGCGCTTTTTCAACCAGCGTAACAATATCACCCATTCCCAGTATACGATCGGCCATACGGTCGGGATGAAACACATCAATGGCTTCAAGTTTTTCGCCTGTACTAACAAACTTGATTGGTTTATTGATTTCGGCTTTGATGGATAGCGCGGCACCGCCCCGTGCATCGCCATCGAGCTTGGTGAGTACCACACCTTCGTAATCAAGTCGGTTATTAAATTCGCGGGCAGTATTTACAGCATCCTGGCCGGTCATTGCATCCACAACAAATAAGGTCTCCTCGGGATTAAGCGCATTTTTCAGAGCAGTAATCTCATTCATCATTTCAGCATCAATAGCCAGGCGTCCCGCGGTATCTACAACAACCTGGTTAAAGCCCATTTTTTTTGCATGCTGTATTGCCTCTTTAGCAATAGCGAGAGGATTATTATTTCCCTCAATGGTAAAGACAGGTATTTCGGCCTGCTGTCCAAGAATCTTTAATTGCTCAATAGCCGCCGGCCTGTAGACATCACAAGCAGCCAGAAGAACATTTTTTCCCTTCTTTAGTTTCAGATGACGCGCCAATTTGGCTGAAAATGTTGTTTTGCCTGATCCCTGCAAACCGGCAATAAGTACAATAGCCGGATTTCCCTTGACATTAATATCCTGCGCATGGCTGCCCATCAGCGCCGCCATTTCGTCGCGCATGATCTTGATTATCAAATCGCCCGGTTTAATTGATTTCAAAACATTTTGCCCAAGAGCTTTCTGGCGGACAGTATCGGTGAAGGTTTTGGCAACTTTGTAATTCACATCAGCATCGAGAAGTGCGCGCCGGATTTCTTTCAATGTCTCGGCTACATTGATATCCGTTATCCGGCCTTCGCCTTTCAGCATCTTAAACGCCCGTTCAATCCTGTCGGTTAAATTTTCAAACATTGTATTCCTGATTTTCAGCCGGTAAAGATATAAAAAAGTACATTGTTTCATCAGATACATTCAGGAACTAATACTAAAATCGAGGAACAGATAAATCTATGTATGTTAGGTTATATCATCAGATAATTTTTTTTGCGAGAATGATTATTTTATCCCGAATTTTTCAGTTGAAAAAACTCAACTGAAAAACGCTCTTGAAAATCTAATCGTTAGCTAATTGCTAACAATAAGATTTTCTAAGGCGGGGTTACCGCGTTAATGTAATAGAAATGTTGGTTTTATAGTATCTAAGGAATTTCTATTGCAAAATCGCGGTTTATAAATCAGCACAGAACAGCCCTGAAGAAAGCTGATAACTATCATTAAGCTTGGATAAAAAAAATATATAATTTTGCAAAAAAAAATCATGACGACACGATTTGAATGTCAAACCTGCAAAACAATTTTCGAAGCCGAAGGCCGGAAGGTTGAATATAATAGTCCTGTTTACGGCCCCTGTTGGAAGGTCATTGCCGATTGTCCCTCCTGCCAAGGAGAATCGAACGAGTACAAGCAGCCCAAAATAAAAAAAGATAATCCCGATGCAATGCCATCGTGTGCAGCAGGATGCAAAAGCTGCTGTGGCCGTTGATTATCATAGTTAACAAATCATGAAAGCTGTTTATTCCATTCTGTTGCTGGTATTATCAAATACCTTCATGACTTTGG
Source organism: uncultured Bacteroidales bacterium (assembly GCA_964601385.1). Classification (GTDB taxonomy): domain Bacteria; phylum Bacteroidota; class Bacteroidia; order Bacteroidales; family JBBRXJ01; genus CAZRNJ01. The sequence goes on from CAZRNJ010000004.1 coordinate 14,727, forward strand.
CATGGTACGGTCATCTTCGGTTTAAAGACATGAAATGGTTCTCGTCACTGCCATTATTTTCTGTGATCCTGATTAGTTGGGGCATTGCCTTGTTTGAGTATATCCTGCAAGTGCCGGCCAACCGTATCGGTTTTAATGATTATGGCGGGCCATTCACACTGGTTCAGCTCAAAGTGATACAAGAAGTGATTACATTGGTTGTATTTACAGGATTTACATTACTTGTTTTCCGGAACGAGACATTCCGCATCAATCATTTGATTGGCTTTGTTTTTCTGATACTTGCGGTATATTTCATCTTTAAGAAATAGTTAACCTTCGTTTTCTTTATAACTTTTACATACAACCACCCTAAAACATTCGTATATTTGGTTGAGCAATTCATTTTATTAACACTAAAAAATAAACGTATGAAAAGAACAGGATTAATTTGTGCATTGGTCATGCTGGTCAGCGTAAGTTTTGGACAGAAGTTTGAATACAAAGTAGTAACCATTGTTGAATCTATTGTACCTATGGGTATTGGCCGGTCAAGGTTGATTGAGCACACCCAGCAGATGGATGTGAATGCCTTCACCACTGTGCGCACCGAAGGGAAAGACAGCAAGCAGGAAGATGTTGACCGTTCGGATGCCAAGATAGATGCATTTAAAGAAACCAAGTTATTAAACTTTTACAGCGGCGCAGGGATCAATTTCCAGAACATCGCGTCGAATGATGCGCTGATTACATCAAAAATCAATACCATGATCAATGATGGATGGGATCTTGCTTACGCATTCAGCGGTGTTGAGAGCGTCGGCGGACAGGGTGATAATAACGGGATCTATATCACGCGGTTAATTTTTAAGAAACCGAAATAAATATTGAGGAGAATTTATCAGACACTCACCTGAACTACATTGCGGCTGCCTTTTTCCGGCGGCCGTTTTTTTTTTTTGCTATGGATAGCTGAAATGCCCGGAGCCACCGACATATTATGTTTATTTAAGAGCTGCCAATGCCTCCTTCATCTGTTTAACAGCTTTCAGCAGTTTTTCATCTGAATTAGCATAGGACAAACGGATGCATTTATCCTCGCCAAAGGCCGATCCGGCAACGGTTGCCACAAATCCCTTTTCGAGCAGATACAATGCTAAATCATCTGAATTCTTAATCACTTTATCACCATCCCTCTTTCCATAATAAGCGCTAACATCAGGGAAAACATAAAAGGCGCCGGTCGGCTTGCTGTATCTGATACCAGGTATCTCATCGAGACCCTTCAGCACCAGGTCGCGACGGCGGAGGAATGCTTTTGTCATTTCCATTGAATAAGAACGGTCGGCCAGATATCCTCCTAAAGCAGCTTTTTGTGAGATAGATGAAGGCCCTGTTGTCATCTGGCTCTGCAGCTTATCTGCTGCTTTTGCGAGCCACAGTGCGCTGCACATAAAACCAATGCGCCAGCCGGTCATGGCAAATCCTTTAGATACTCCATTGATTAAAACAACACGCTCTTTAATTGCCGGGAATTGAGCAATGGTTTCATGTTTTCCGGTATAATTAATGTATTCATACACTTCGTCAGAAATAACAAAAATACGTTCGTGTTTTTCAATCACCTTTGCAATGGCTGCTAGTTCTTGTTTTGTATAAACCGAACCGGTAGGATTTGAAGGTGAACAAAGAATCAGCGCTTTGGTTTTAGGAGTGATGGCCTTCTCAATATCCGTGGCAGTAGCTTTCCAGTCATTTTCCATTGTAGTAGGAATTATAATATTAACGCCTTCGGCCAGTTTAACCAGTTCGGCATAACTTACCCAATAGGGAGCCGGTATTATTACTTCATCGCCCGGATCAATAAGACACATCAATGCATTGGCCAGTGAGTGCTTTGCGCCATTAGACACAATAACCTGTTGAAACGAATAATCAAGACCGTTTTCATCTTTCATCTTTTTAACAATGGCTTCACGAAGATCTTTATAACCGGCAACAGGAGTATAATAACTGAAATTATTATCAATAGCTTTTTTCGCTGCTTCCTTAATATGAGGAGGTGTAGGGAAATCGGGCTCACCAACGGTAAGATTAATGATATCTATTCCCTGTGCCTGCAATTCCTGCGTCTTGGTATTCATAGCCACCGTTTGTGATGCGGCCAGATTAGCTACTCTTTTTGATACTTGTTCCATAATTATTTGCTTTTTTCGTGTTTACTGCAATTTTTTAAACAAAAACATGACAATAATAACAAATTATCACTCCAAAAAGTATTTTTGTTAATAAAAAGCAGTGATTTTTTTGATTTTTCAGTTTTCTTAAAACCGGAATCGTACAATTTAAAATTTCAACAGCAAAATTTGTTTTTATAACAGATACAAAGTAAAATTTTTTTACGATTATAACTACAATTAGGTAGGTCAATAATGTATATTTATTTATAAAAATAATAGAACTAAAGTATTGTTTTTAAATATATTAATTTAAGTATTACAGTACTGTTATATTTATAACGGATTATTTCGGATTAATCCCAAAAAAAGGTTATATTTTTGTACCAGAAAACATATTGATTTCTTAACTCAGTAATCTAAAAAAAAGCATAACTCTTAAAATAAACCAAAAACCTGAATCCATGAAAAACCTAATCCTCCTACTCAATTTAATTATTATTTGCAGTTCACCTGTTATTGCCAATAATCCTTTAGGCAACGGGACAAGCGGTTCGCTAACCATAAACCTTGGAGCAACTTATTACAGCGACACAGTTCGTGCAGGTATATCTGGCCTGAATCTGCTGGGGACAACTCTCCTTTCGGTAACCGATGGTTCGAAGTTCAAAGCAGGCGACGAGGTATTGATCATAACCATGCAGGATCCTGACACAACGGGAGCGAATCAGGCGGGCAGTTATGAATTCAACTTTGTTTCAACCGCTTCAGCAAATCAGATATCATTGTTTCAACCGCTCAGGAATACATATGACGCATCAGCCGGGAAACACCAGATAATTAAAGTACCGAATTATACTTCGGTAACAGTAAACGGCACCCTGACTTGTTCGGCATGGGACGGAGTGAGTGGCGGTATTTTAGTATTCAGGGTATCGGGTAATCTGACAATATCATCGACAGGCATCATACAAGCCAATGGCAAAGGGTACAAAGGAGGCACACAATATGGCAATTCGCATGGCGGCGGCCAGGGCGGCGAATGTTACATATCCATAGGAGGACGTGGCGGCGACTATAGCTCACCCAACGCGGGTATAGGAGCAGGCGGCGGCGGAGCGGCCTATGCCAACCACTACGGCATGCCAGGCATCAACGGTGGCGGTGGCGGTGGCACTTTTTATAAAGCCGGTGCAGGATCGCTGCGAGGCGGCGCAGGTGGCGGCGGCGGCGGACATGCAGGCAGCGGCGGCGGCGGCGGATATGGCACCTATGGTTTTGGAGGTGACAACTACAACAAAAATGGCAAGCGCAGGACGGTGGAACAAATATTTCGGGCAATGGCGGACTTGAATACACCGGTGGCGGCGGTGGCGGTGGTGGAACCTTCGGATATAACGATCTGCAGAAAATTTACATGGGCAGTGGTGGCGGTGCAGGAGGCAGACACGATGGTTATGCGCCAGGATTGGGTGGAAACGGCGGCGGGATCATTCTCATTACAGCCAAAAACATCAGTAACAGCGGCAATATTCAGTCGCGTGGAAATAATGGCGGAAATTTCGGCTACGCTTCCGGTGGCGGTGGCGGCGGTGCAGGAGGATCAGTTTATTTAAGCGCACACGATTTTGTTAACTCAGGAACAGTAAGTTTAACCGGCGGAATCGGCGGAAATGGACAATATAATGGTTCCAAAGGCGGCAACGGCGGTAAAGGCCGTACCCGTATTGACTATTTAGTACTAAACAATACAGGAACAATAGACCCGGCGGCCTATGAAGGAACATTTAAAAATATCTCCACGGTACAATTACTAAACACACCTAAAACAACTGGCAGCTATCAGGTAAAGGCCTATATCTACGACACAGACAGCGACCCAATCACGCAGGCACGGGTATTTTACCGGGTTGACGGCGGATCATACAATCAACTTGTAATGTCAACAGGTGACGGCGAATTATTCACAGCAAACATACCGGCGCAGTCGGCCAATAAAGTAATTGACTACTATATTACAGCAACCGATGGAAGTGATAATTATGCCGATCCGGCCGATGCACCCTCCGGTTATTATTCGTTCAAGGTAACTGCGCTTGCACCCTACAGCGTGGTGCTGACCAATAACAGCAATCTGAATGTATCCGTCAAATGGAACAGGCCCAGGGACCTGACAAACTTTGTAAGCTACTCGGTTTACCGCAGTGAAAATCCCGATTTTGTACCGGGAGTTGCCAACCGCATCGCACAGGGATTATCAGACAGCACCTACCTCAACACCGGATTGCTTGACCGCCACACCTATTACTATTCTATTGGCGCGTATTATAATCTGGGAGGCACCGGAGTAACCGAATACTCATCCAAACAAAGTATCGTTGTTAATGATACATCAACCACTTCGGTACTCGGATATGTTTATCTTGAAGGACAATCGAACCATTCCAATATCAAGATAAAATTCAATCCTATTTCACCATCGGCAGAACTCGACAGTACTTACACCAATGCTTTGGGATTCTATGAAAAACAAATCAATCCCGGAGTATACACCATCACATACGAAAAGGCAGGATATCAAACCTATCCCCGTGTTTCAGATCTTTCAATTATCAATGACCTGGATCTTGGCCAGTCAACTATTTATTTTCTGGGCACACAGGTATCGGGAAATGTTGAAGGGGTATGGAATGGCATTTATTCTGTTACCGGCGATATTACTGTGCCCAATGGCGACACATTGATTATTCAGCCTGGAAGCGAAATCCGGTTTACCGGTTATTACGGCATTTATGTTTACGGCTACCTGCGAGCCAATGGCATTTCAGGTGATTCGATACTGTTCACGTCACGGCCTGCGAACCAGATATATAGCCGGGGACAATGGAGAGGTATTGATTTTTACGATGCATCAAACGACAATTCTTCACTAAAATATATTGTGCTGCAATATGCCGATGAAGGTATAACCTGGGATAATGCACGGGCAAACCTAAGCAACTCACGGATTCATAACAGTTCTGTTTATGGCTTACGGATCTATAATGAAGAAAGTGATCTGACCATTACCGATGTAGATATCAGTTATTGTTCGTCGCATGGCATATATGTTTATATTGCCGACCCTATTCTCCGCAGAATCAGTTCGCATCATAACAGCGGGTATGGTATTTATCTGGAGAATACCTCTTATGCCACAGTAAAAAGTTCTAAATTCAGCAATAACAGCAGCCATGGTGTACGCTGCATCAACTGGTCGGGAACAGTGTTTGACAGTTGCGAAATAAAAAATAATACAAGCTGGGGCGTACGGGTTGACTACTCAAATCCCAACTTTTTAAACACTACCATATCCGGCAACTACGGCTACGGCATGAGGTTTAATAATGATAATGCCAATTGGATTGTTTATACAATTGATAAGTGCATTATTGAAAACAATACATCGCATGGTATTTCACAGAATTATTATTCACGGAAAGATGCCTACATCACTAATAATATTATACGCTATAACGGCAGTTCGGGGATATTTTTAAATCATAATCATTATACCAATATCTTCAATAATACGATATACAGTAACAACGGGCATGGAATACAATTAGAAAGCTCCGAAAACTATCCTGAAATCCATCACAACATTATTTGTTATAATAATGGAGATGGTATTTATAAAACAAATAATGGCGCACCGACAATTGAGTATAACACGATCTACGGGAATGTCGGTGATGGAATCGAAATTAACACCGGTGGCTATACCGATATAATCAAAAACAACATTGTAGTAAACAATAGCGGCTATGGCATACGCGCCAACACGGCTATTGAGGTATTTCAATACAACGATGTTTACGGCAATACAACCGGGCAGTTATTAAATCTCGGGAATTTTCCTGTTGACACCTGGACATTTCTTTCGTTTAATGTCAATGGAGCGCCTGCCGACAATTACCTGAACATCTCATCGGAACCGGGATTAAGCATGACCAATTCGCTTGATTTTCTTCTTCGACTCAACTCTCTATGCCTGAATGCCGGCAATCCGGCAAAAACCGATCCCGATGGTACAGCATCAGATGTAGGGGCTGTTTACAGACATCTGGGAAACCCAATCTCCCTCAGTGTTACAGGTACAGGCAACCAGTCGGTTTCCCTGAAATGGAACCGCAGCGCGCTCGACACAATTCAATACTACAAAGTGTTTTATAAATTAAATGCAAATTCAACTTATACTTATTTTACCAATACCACCGACACATTTGCCACTGTTACCGGTTTAACCAATAACAGTTTGTATGATTTTGTTATTACAGGCAAATATCCGAATTACGAATCGGGATATTCGGCCAAGGTGAGTGAGAAACCGGGAACTCCTGCTATTTCGCTTAATCCTTCAGCATTCAATGTAACGGTTAATCAGGACACCGTTGCCCGTGCCCTGAAAATAACAAATACCGGAAGCAAAGAGTTGTCGCTTGATTTTGCGCTTGGTGCAGAAAACGGTTTTGTGCATTTTGACGGAACCGATGATTATCTGCAAATTGGCGACCACAGTAATCTTGAAGGCATGAGCGCGCTGACTATTGAGTTCTGGATCCGCAATAACAACACCGGATGGACCGAGCCCGTAGGTAAACGGTATATGAATTACCAAATGACTATGGAAATAGCCAACGACCGGTTCGGGATGTATAAAGGATGGAATGGATCGGATTACCAGCACTGGTATGGTTATTATGATTTCAATGTTAGTCAGTGGTATCATCTGGCAGTAACATGGACCGGCAATACAATCAAATTTTATGTAAACGGCAATCTTGTAAACGAGTATAACAATGCGGTGAGCAATCCGATTCCTAATCATGGCGCCAATTTTCAGTTAGGCAAGCGTTCTGATGAGTGGACATATATCTTAAATGGCGATCTGGCCGAAGTGAGGGTGTGGAATATCGTACGCACCGCCGATCAGATCAAGCGCTATAAAGATCAAACCTTACCTGCGCCACAAGCAGGCCTGGTGGGTTACTGGCCTTTGCACAAGGATTACACCGATAAATCGGGGAACGGACGCACCGGCACTCCAAACTATAATACCTATATCAGTTCGTCGGCCACACCAACCTTTCCGGCCTTACCCTTTGTACTTTCGCAGAAACAGATCACTGTTGCTCCGGGAACTACAGACAGCGTGATCTTCAAATTTTATAATACAGGACAAACCGGAACCTTTACATATACTACACCGGTATACACCAATATCTCAACAACACCGCAAATTGATTATGCCCTGTCGTTAACCTATGGTACAGAGGTGCCGTCAACACCGGTCTATTTCACACCGGTTGCCTCTACCGGCAAACCTTATCAGGTAGTGATTACCGATGCCGAGATTGACGGCACAGATATTGGTGTCGGGGATGAAATTGGATTATTTGACGATACATTATGTGTTGGCGCCGGACTGTTTGACGGCAGTTTCAATCTGGTGATCACCGCATGGGAACAGGGCGGTACCGCGGGCTTTATTCCCGGGCACCCGATCACATTCAGAATATACGACAACTCGGCCGACCTTGAAGCAATTGTTGAAAATGTTGTTTATCTTGTAGGTGATGGTACATTCAAGTTTAACCAATTCACTTCGGTCAAATTGTACAGTACCATATACCGGATACAAAATATTCCGGTTCCACAAAATCAATTTGCTCTGGTATCGTTTAACCGGCTTCCGCGTTTTGCGCAGGCCACATCGGTATTTGACGACATTGACTCACTCAAGATTGCATACAATGACGATGGGAAAGCCCTGATTCCAAAATACAATATCAACACCATTGGAACCATTGATTTCAGAGACGCCTACTATATTTATACAACTAAAGCCGACACCTTCCGGTATCAGGGAACCAGCATCAATCCTACTCTTTGGAACATCGGTGTTAAACCAAAACGATGGAATTATATCTCTTTCCTTGGCGAATCACCGGCAGCCATCACAACGGTATTTCCTTCTGCCTTCCATGACTCGATTGATATTGTTCAGACATCAGACGGCAAGATGTACATTCCTTCGCTGGCTGTGAATACGATAGGGAACATGCTTCCGGGCACCGGATATATGATTGCGCTAATTGCAAACACAGAAAAGGCCTTTGCATACCAGATCACCAATGGACTAAAAAACATGTCGGTACTAAAAAGCGAACCCGTACCATCACATTTCACTTTCGACAAAACCGGATTGCCATACAACATTATCATCTCGGCACCGGAAGGATTAGAAATTGGTGATGAAATCGGAATCGTTGATCAGGGATTGTGTGTAGGCGCAGCAGTATATACCGGCCAGCCGCTGACTACGGTAACAGCGTGGCAGAAAGACAATACATACGGATTAAAAGGATACACACCCTCCGACAGTATAGGCGCAAAGATCTATTCGGTGTCACGAACGATCGAGTTGCCGGCAGCGCTCACCTCGCTCAACAGCAATCCGGGCAACCTGCTGTTCAATGGCGGCACTTATTCATATATTACGCTCAAGGCGCTGGATGGCACAACAACCGTTGCAGGAATAACAGATCATGCCGTATTCACCTGCTATCCGAATCCATTCAGTGAAGAGGTACAGTTTACTTATGAATTGCCATTTGCAGCACATGTTTCACTGACCATTTCGAATATAACCGGTCAACCGGTAGCAACACTTGTCAACGAAGTACAGCTTGCGGGGAAACATATCATACAGTGGCAGGAAGACCAATTACAGTCGGGTGTATATCAATACACGTTTATTTATGGCGACAATAAATTATCCGGAAAAATCATCCTGATAAAATAATTGCCGGCAAGCATAAATAAACAAACCCTATTTAGAAAATTATGAAAAGTATACTCATCATTGCATTTTTCATCCTGCCACTGGCAACAGTATTACAGGCACAGGAGAATGCAATCTATTTTGACGGCACAGGAGATTATATCGCGATAGCGGATAATTCAACCCTGGCTGTTTCGGGCAACGATTTCACTTTATCGTTCTGGATCACGCTTGGGGATCTGAACAGGGTACATGACGGATTGTTCGGGCGCAACGATTTCCAGTGGTTGGCCATGGAATACAATCATGATGGTGACCGCCGGCTGAATTTATGGATTGACCGCACCGGTACTTCGGGCTGGGAGCTGAATAATCTGAAACCGGCAAAAACCAACTGGGTTCAAAACCAGTGGTATCATATTGCCGTGGTGCGCGAAGCCAGTACCATTAAAATCTATATTGATGGTGTGCAGGAAGCCAGTACCGGCTTCACGGGGAGTATCTTCAATCCGTCAGGTGTTCCGTTATATTTTGGCCGCAGCCAGCTCTCCACGCGGTATCATATCGGGCAGATAGATGACATCCGGTTTTGGAGCTATGCGCAAACGCAACAGGATCTGCAATCATCGTACAGAGCCCGCATCAAAGGAACAGAACCGGGATTGAATGGATACTGGGACATGAATACCTCTTCGGGCTCAACAGCTTTTGACCGTACGGTAAACAACAATCATGCAACCTTATATAACGATGCATCGTTCACCGGATCAACAGCGCCGGTTAATCTCAATCCGGCCGATAAACCCTTCGGGCCTGTTCGTCCAACCGGTTTGCCTTATACTATCATAATCACCGACCTGAAAATTAACAGCAACCCACCACCACCCAACACACAGATTGGAATATACGATGACACCTTATGTGTTGGCGCCGGGATATACACTACGGGTTCGCTTTCCATCACTTGCTGGGAGAAAGATGCCGGACAAGGATATCCGGGATTCATCAATGGTCAACCTATAAGTTATAAGATCAGAACCACATGGTATACCAAAACAGAGATTTTCAATGCAACCGCGACATATAGTGATGGTAACGGAAATTTCGGCACCGGTTTATTCAGTGCTGCAACGCTTAATACTTCCACTATACTTGCCCCTGATATTCTGATTTCCCGTTCAACGGTAAACTTTAATGCCATACAGGTAGGTACACCCAAAACAGATACAATAACCATCCGGAACACAGGAAATGCAAACCTGGTAATCTCCAACATTACATCCCCACTGACTAACTATACCATGTCATGGGTTTCTCGCACATTGATACCCGGAGACAAGGATACACTGATTATCACCTTCACCCCTACTGCATCTGTTGATTACGAAACAACACTCACCATTGCATCCGATGATCCGGATGAATTATCATCATTTGTCACGTTAAATGGTACCGGATTACCGGCTCCTGACCCGCAAATGGTAATTGCACCTACATCATTATTATTTAATGCTATTGCCAATGGAAGCAGCCAAACTCTTACGTTCAATATTCTGAATATTGGAGATGGCACGCTAAATATCACCAACATCAGCAGCTCAAACGGAGTATATACGATAACGAGCCCTGTCAGTTTCTCAATCACCCAGGGACAAAACAGGGATATCTCGGTACGCTTTGCTCCATTGGTCAGCGGTACACATACAACCACTATCACGGTTTACAGCAACGACGGGAATAGTACAGTCACAGCTACGGGTTACTCCACAGCAGCCCACTTCACATCTGTAGCGCCGACAGGTCTACCCTACAACCTGATCATTGAAGACATTGCCATTGACACATTTCTGAATGTAAAAACCGGCGAAGAAGTTGCTGTTTTTGATGGGGCCGTATGTGCCGGAAGCGCAATCATACAAGGAGGAAAACTGCTCAACTGCAATGCCACAAACTATGCATTTAATATTCCTGCCATTGCACTTCCATCACAATACACACTTGAGGCATGGATGCTTTTTCCGTTACCGGCAACAGGTGGCGGGTGGCGAACACTGTTTTACAGCAGTAGCAACCATCATCCTGTATTGGTCGGTTCAACCGGTGAACTTGGTGTTTACAACAACGGCTTCATTGGTAGTGGATTTAATGTCAATACATTGAGTGCAGGATGGCATTTTATTTCTGCAGTGGCAAGCGGATCAACAACCACATTCTATATAGATGGTATCTACAAAGGAACAAGCGCAACAAAAGAAACTGCTGCGCTGACCTATATCGGCAATGCCGGAGTAAACAATCAGCAGTCGGGTTTTTCGGATGAACACCGGGTATGGAATTATGCACGTGTTCCCCAACAGATAACCGGCGACATGAACCGCAAGTTAACGGGCACCGAGCCAGGACTTATGGCCTACTGGAATTTCAGTAACAATAGCCGTACCGACCTGGCAGGCGGACGCACAGGCACTCTGGCCGGTGGCGCAACAATTGGAGATGGCAGCGCCCTGCCCGATCAGATCAATATTATCGCATGGGAAAAAGATGTTGCACACGCACTCAACGGATTCACCGATGGCAACCCGATGTCGTTTAAGATATGGACAAACCAGTATCAGCAGAATCTCGAGCTAAATGGCACAGCCCATTACACCGTAGGAAACGGCACGTTCGGTAATGGACTTTATTCGGTACTATCACTAACAGCAGCAACACTGCTCGAACCCCGCATTAAGTTATCCACTCACCGGCTTTACGCAGGGCAGGTTGATGTAAACCAGACAACCATTGATTCATTCAGCATTAAAAACACAGGTAATACGGCATTACAGGTATTTCTCAATGAATCATCCGTATCCTTTTCGATTAACCGGACTTCAGCAACCTTAAATACCGGTGATTCAGTATTTATCCGTGTCACATTTTCACCGCTTTCATCTGGTAATCACATCACCAACCTGACGATTAATTCGAATGATCCGGATTCGGCACAACTGATTGTAAAGCTAGAAGGATTTGCTAATCCGCCGGGTGTTCCGGATATTGCATTATCCGCAACTGCAATTGATTTTGGCGGAATCATCAAGAGCAATCTGTCTTCTGCACCATTTAATGTAATCAATATTGGCACAGCACCGTTGAATATTACCAGCATCACATCGAGCAATCCGGCCTTCACGGTAACACCAACCACATTTACATTAGCCAACACAAATGATAACCAAGGGGTATATGTTACGTTTCAGCCCGCCAGTCGTGGGCTCTACACCGGCACCATCACGATTAATTCGAATGCCGGAACACGAATAGTAACAGTACGCGGAGTAGGATACGATGGTCATTTTGCTTCTGTGGGCTCTACCGGGTTACCTTACAGCATAATTATAACCAACAGTAACCTTGCAGGACATATCAACATCGGAGATGAGATTGGATTGTATGACGGCAGTTTATGCGTTGGTTCATCGGCTGTATTGCAGGATACAGGCAACATTCAGGTAGTGGCATGGAAAGCCGATGCGGCACGGTCGTTGCAAGGTTTCACCACCGGAAATCCGATAACATTCAGAATATGGAGCGAAATTAACGGTTTTCAGGCCGAATTTAATGCCAGCGCATCATTCCTTGTTGGCAACGGTACGTTCGGTTATGGTTTTTACACCGTAGCTGAACTTATTTTTTCGTTACCACAGATTACTGTTACCCCAGCATCAATCCTTGTTGCCCTTCAAGAACCGGACACCACTGCACGGCTGCTGCAGATCAGCAATACAGGAGACGAAGATCTGGTAACCCATCAGTTTATCCGCTATACCGGCGGAATAGAACATGGTCGTACAGCATCATTTGACGGCAGTAACGATTACATCGGAACAGGAACTTACGGACCTGTACAATGGACAGCCGAGGCATGGGTTAAACCCTCGTCCACACCTGCCGGACGCAGAACCATTGTGGGTGGATTCAGTTCATGTAACGACTGGGGTATATCCATGATTGACGGACGCCTGGGTGTTGTTGTTCGTCCGGTATCCGGATGCTCTCAATACATCAATCCTGTATCCGTAGTATCAAACCGTTGGTATCATATTGCAGCAACAAATGACGGCACCGAAGCAAAAATATATGTTGACGGTGTATTATATGACTCGATACAGGTTGCAACCAATTACACCGGTTATTCCGGTATGCGTATCGGCGGCGAGGAATGCTGCCCAGGTGATAATTTCCCGGGGTTGATTGATGAAGTGCGGATATGGAATTTTGCACGAACACGCAGCCAGATCCTGTCAACCATGTACGACACGCTGGTGGGCAATGAGAGCGGACTGGTGGCCTATTACACCTTCAATAACGGGACAGCCGAAGACATTGCCGGTACACGGAATGGCACATTGCAGAATGGCAGTTCTATTATATCCGGTAATGCACCGTTATATTCATGGTTAAGATTTTCTGATGAAGACTATATCATTCCTTCTTCACAGAGCGTACAGGATACGTTAACATTTATTTCCAGCGGTTTATATGAGGGCTTGTACACCGCAGAGCTTATCATCTATAACAACACCATCAGCAACCCATCAGTGATTATACCGGTATCGCTCAATGTCAGCGGCAAAGCGCAGATTGACGCCAACCGTGACTCAATCAGTTTCGGACAGATCATTACCGGAGAAAAAGATACGATACAGCTTATCCTGCAGAACATCGGCTCAAAAGACCTTGTGATCAGCGCCATAACGATTCCTGATGGAGCGAACACAAAATTCAGCATCCTCGAAATCCTCAGCTTCCCGCTGACGCTGACACCGGTATCATCGCAGACCTTATCGGTTGTTTTTGCACCCATAGCCAGCGGATTAAAAACCGACAGCATCATTATCATTTCCAACGACTCGGTTCATCTGCCGCTGCGCATACCATTATCAGGAACAGGACAGGTGCCTCCGGATATTCATGTCAGCACAACCGTATGGTCAGGAACCTTGGTTTCCGGTACAGTTCAATTAGACACCTTCTATATCCGTAACACAGGACAAACAGCGCTTACCTACAATATTAATGAAATGATACCGTGGCTGTCGCTCAATCCATCGTCGGGCATACTGACAGCAGGAGACAGTGTTGCCGTACAATTGAACATATCTGCTATTAGTGTATATGCAGGCAGCTACACGACTAATTTCTCCATTACATCAAATGATTATGATGAGCCGGTCACACTGTTTAATCTCTCATTGCTGGTTACCGGTGATCCGGAGCTATCAACATCAGGTAATATCAATTTCGGCAATATTGAATTAAACACAACGGCCGTATATCCATTCCGGCTTACTAATACAGGAACAGATACCTTATGGATTGATTCGATAGTCATTACAGAAGCCACTTTTATTAAGGTGAATACTATTGACTATATATTGCCCGGAACCACCGACACACTGAATATTTCTTTTTCACCGCCATCAGACATCGTATACACCGGCATACTGACGGTTTATTCGGATGCTGCCATTAATCATGAACTAGCTGTAAATATTCAAGGCAGGGGCATCAAGCCACAGGAAATCTCTGTATCACCCTTATCGTTTACCCGGACAGTGACCAGCGGAGATATCCGAACATATACGCTGACGATTTCAAATTCAGGCGGCCGTGATCTGAATTATACGCTGGGGCAGCAGAATCCCGGCTTAAACAGTTTATATCTTGACGGGAGCGGCGATTACATCAACACGGTAAACTCGACGATTCTTAATCCCGACACAGCTATCACACTGGAAGCATGGATATTCCTTGAAGATAACACTCGTGAATACATTATCGCGAAAGAGATGACTACAGCAGGCGCCTATCGCCTGTACATCAACAATACAGGCCATCTGCAATTTACGCTTAACGGCAACCGGTCGGTGATTTCTGCAACAACAATTGCGTTGAGCCAATGGATACATGTTGCCGCATCGTTCGACGGACAAACGATGAATGTTTATATCAACGGGTTATTAAGTAATAGCATATCATCGGGAGGATTCACTATTCTTCCATCCACTGAAAATCTGCGTATCGGCCGGTCGTTTGCCAACGAATTTTTCAAAGGACGCATTGACGAAGTGCGCATCTGGGGTATATCACATAATGCGACAGAAATCCGTTCGCTGATGAATCAATCGCTTCGCGGATCTGAACATGGATTATTACTATATTACCGTTTTGACGAAACAACCGGGATTATCACTGACGATTTATCATTAAACAATCATACCGGAACATTTTATGGCAATGCCACACGTATTTCTTCGGGAATTCCTGTAGATAATTTCTTTTCGTTATCCGCCACATCCGGCATTGTGCCTCCATTCTCATCACGTAACATTACTGTTACTGTAAATACTACCGGATATTATGTACGGACGCTCAACCAACTCATCACGATCCAATCGAATGATGATGACGAGCCGGAAATACTTGTCCCCTTCGATCTTACTATTGATGGCACAAGCAACGCATCGGTCAGCAAAGACAGCATGATATTTGCTGATCAGTTTTTCGGATACAAAGATACGATTACTGTTTCGATCATCAATACAGGCGCCGGGTATGTTGTACTTAGCGGATGGACCAACAGCAATGCGGCCTACCGTGTGCTTGATGCATACACCGAAGTACTGCCATACGCCGAAAAGCAGGTTCGGGTTGAATTTGCGCCGCTGCTACCCGGACTGATTATTGATACATTACGATTTGCAACCAATGATATCAACCATCCATCATTTAAGATAGCGCTTAAAGGGCTTGGCGTTGAGCCCCCCGAAGTTCATCTTTCAGATTCATCGGTTGATTTTGGCCCTGTGATTGTTCCGGTACAGAAAGACAGCAGTATAGTTGTTAAAAACACAGGCGTATCACCACTGATTGTGAGCAGCATCAGCAGTTCATCACCGGTGTTCACTATTACCAACACCAGCTTTACGCTTAACAGCGGCGACAGCACAACCATTGTGATTCGTTTCACTCCGGACGATTATTTGATCTATTCCGGAACAATAACACTGAACACCAATATCGGGCCTTCCCATCTGATGGTTAGCGGATCGGGCATCCGTCCGGGAGACGATATTGGAATTATATCTCTGGTATCACCGGTATCGGGTTGCGGCCTGGGTGATTCACTCGAAGTACGAGTGATGATAAGGAATTTCGGCAGTTCGGCACAAACAGGATTTAATGTGGGATACAAAATCAATAATGACACAACAGTGATTGAAAACACCGGAGCATTATCCCTGCCTGTTGGTTCAACACGCTATTATTCATTTATGATTGCAGCTGATCTGGGCGATACCGGATCATATATCATTAAGTCGTTTACGTTATTGCCGGCCGATCAGGCCATCGGTAATGACACGCTGACCATAGCAGTAAATAATTTTCCTGTATTGAACATATCGGTTAGCCCCGATCGCCAGATTTGTCAAGGCCAAAGCACGACCTTGTCGGCTGCAGCCAGTCAGTCAACTTTCATCTGGAGCAACGGATCACATAACTCGTACATACAGGTATCACCGGCAACAAGCACAAACTATTATGTTACAGCCACCAATAATAATGGGTGTGTTGACCGCGACAGCATTGATGTTACAGTACTTGCACTACCCTCTGCACCGGTAATTACACCGCAGGGTGGTACAACAATTTGTATATACGACTCGTTGCAGATAACTTCAAATATCAGTAATGTACACTGGAGCAATGGCCGGACAGGCAGTTCCATTACCGTTAGAACCACAGGTCAATTCACAGCCACACATACCGACAGCAATAACTGTTCATCGGTATCGAATATCATCAATGTCACTACCGAGCAGGTTCCATTGTTGCAGGTCAATGGGTTCACCACAATCTGTAAAGGCGATTATACAGTACTAACGGTCAATAACGGACTGACGTATCAATGGAGCACCGGAGAGACCGTGCGCACAATAAATGTTTCACCGCTGATAAGTTCGACGTTTTACTGCACCATAACAACCACCCGGAGCTGCCGGTTTATTGACAGCGTTCTTATCACAGTGATTGATCCGGTGCCGCCATCACAGGTTGGCAATATGCTTCCGATTAATGCATCAACCAATGTATTTAAGCCGATACAATTTTCATGGTCCCCTGCAACCAATGCATCAGTGTACGATATATACATATGGAAGAGCAGCGATGTCCAGCCCGGCACACCAACTATCGGAAATATCAATACTATCAACTACATCTATTCAGCCACTAATCTCGAATACGGTACTACCTATAAATGGATGGTTGTATCGAAAAACTCCTGCCATGAAACAGCTGGGCCGGTACAAACCTTTACACTGCGCTATCTGCCCGACCTGATTACCGGAGCGATACAAACACCACCAACCATTTACTCGGGACAACCACTGTCTATCACATGGGAAATATCCAATACCGGCGAAGGCAGCACCAACTCACAACAGTGGCGTGATGCTGCATATCTTTCGCTGGATTCGGTACTGAGCGGTGATGATATCCTTTTGGGATCAACGGATAATCTGAGTTATCTGGTTCCAGGTCAGTCGTACTCACAAATAGCAACTTACCTGATGCCCAATGATCTGATCGGCAATTATTATGTATTGATCATGGCCGATTACAACAACTCTGTAGGCGAATCGGACGAATCAAATAATTCAGGTACTGAGCCCGATGCAATCATAACGGTCACCCTTCAGCCGCGCGCCGACCTGATTGTAACATCGGTTGGTGTGCCTACATCCATTTTTTCGGGCAACACCATCATGGTCAATTACCAGGTACAGAATACCTCATCAGCCAATGCAATGGGCAACAGCATACAGCCCTTCTCCATTTATGGAGGCACATACTACGAACATTACTGGTACGATGCAATCTATATATCAACCGAGCCGACCTTCAGCATCAGCAAATCCCTTAAACTGAAAGATGTGTATGTTGGTTTGCGATCGGTAAAAAATCCGGATGCAGGATCATGGTACACCGTACCCGACTATTTGCGTGAAGACAGCAGTTATTCCAGAATTGTACCGGTTACTATTCCGCATTCCTATTACGGCACATACTACATTTACGTTCTTACCGATTCGTATGAGAGTGTGAACGAAGATGCCGAGAATAACAATCTAATCAAAAGTTTGGCAATAAATGTTATTCTGAGACCTCCGGCCGATCTGGTTGTAGACACAGTCATTGCACCTGTCACAGCGCTATCAGGACAAACCCTTCCCATCACCTATTCAGTAAGAAACAAGGGCGGCAATCCACCGATTGAAACAACCTGGCAAGACAAAATCTATATCTCCACCGTGGATACCTTCAACGCTACACTGGCTGTTCTGAAATCAACCGTTACCATCACCAACGGTAATCAGTTGAACCCGGATGACGTATACACGCGCACAGCCAATATAACGCTCGATAACGGAGTAACCGGCAATTATTACGTTTATGTGTTATCCGATTATACCAACCAGGTATTTGAATACACCTACGACACCAACAACAGTGGCCGGAGTATTAATCACATACAGATTGATCTTGCTCCCTATGCCGACCTGATGGTTAACTCGGTTTTAATAGCTGATACCATTTATGCCGAATCATCGTACCCGGTAACCTATACCATTAGCAATACAGGGTCCGGTATTGCGCCTGCGAGCTGGACAGACAGAATCTTCCTCTCGTCATCTCCCGTATGGAACCCTGCCAATGCCCTGCGTTTACTATCTGTTGACCGCACCACGAATCTTGTCACCGGTGCATCGTACACAAAAACAGTAACGGTTAACATTCCTGATAACACAAGCGGCACACACTATATTTATGTTTTTGCAGATCATGCAAACAATGTTTACGAGCACACAGCCGAAAACAATAATGTTACAGGTAGCAGTATCATTGCCATAGACACTACCACCTCCGGCGGAGCGGGCCCGGCAGACACAACAGCCGTAGACCTGGCTATCACCGGTTTTACTTCAGCCGTAACCGGACAATCGGGCAGCGCGTTTAACCTTTCATGGACTGTAAGCAATCTTGGAGACCGCAGCACGGTGAATTACTGGTACGATCATATCTTTTTATCATCCGATTCCAATTACAGCACCAATGATATCCGTCTCGATTACAACACGCATTATGGCGTTCTGAATCCCGGTCAGTTTTACACCGTATCGCGCACAGCCACCCTGCCCAATGGAATAACGGGTAATTATTATATTCTATTGATCACCGATCATGAAATACGCAATACGACAGATATTATCCGTACAAATAATATCAACCGGAGCCCGATGGCAGTAACCCTGACGCCGCCACCTGACCTGGTAGTACAAACCTTCACCTTACCGGCCACCGTGATTGCCGGACAGCAGTTAAGAATTCCATTCACCATACGGAATGCAGGCACCGGAGCCACACGAGAGGGATCGTGGCAGGAAATGGTATTTATCAGCACAACACCCGACCTCACCGGCAGCTATGTGCAGGCCGGTGT